>NZ_JBMGUV010000004.1:0-227630 GCF_049058285.1 Lysinibacillus sp. UGB7 | reverse complement strand
ATAACAGGGTTAAAGCACTTTTTCTTTTTTACATAATAAAGCGAATAAATGTATTTCATCATTGCACGTAACTAGGAAAGACCAGTTCAATGCTATCAGCGATTGTTTCAGCAGGAAGTAAGAGTTAATGGACTGAATTGACTTTATTCGTTGTGATTTTATGGAATATATTAGTAAGTGAGTTGGTAAATGATTATTTCTTCCATACGGATAATGTATACACATTGTCGACAAAATGGGATAAAGCATTCTACTCAACATTGCTTACAGTAAATGATAAGAGCGTTTATACTTCTGTAAGACTGGTTTATTACAGTAGATAGTCATCTGAAAAAATAATAAATTTTCGATAAAGAAAGCCAGTCTCCGAAATCTCGGAAACTGGCTGTTTTCGATTATTGTGGCTCAGTTGCATTATCGATAATATTTTGTGGAATATCAATTGTTTTAAGGTGATTGAAATCAGTATAGGTAATCACTGACTTCGTTGTCATCGCTAATTCTTCGTCTTCAACTTTCATTTTGAAGTCAAAATTCATATCCATTTTTGTTGTATCGAATGTTTCTTTATCGATATATAGCACGTAGTTCACTTTATCAATTGTTAAGTTATCTAGAGGATTTTCTTCAAGCCCAAGCCCCTGTATAGACTCTTGAACTTGTGAATCAATTAGATCTTTAAAACGATCACCTTTTGATTTAAGTGTTAGTACATATGCATCGTCATTTTGTTCGAATGTGAAATCATCAATATATTCTTTAAGTTGTTGTAATTGTTGTTTTGCATCAGCGGAAGAAGCTGTTTGGTCTAGAATGTCATCAAATTTTTCGTTAGGTAACTTAAACCAACTGTCAGATGCCACATCCTTCATAAAGAAGCCTTGATCTTGTTTCATATACATTTCAATTGGCATATCGGATTTTTCAGTGCCTTCGCCAAACATATCAGGCATTGTCATAGAACCTGTTAAGTGCATGGCAAGAGGTTCTGCAATTACATCCATTTCCATTTTTGAGTCAATCGCTACTTCCATTGATTCCTCGCCTGTACCAATTTTTGTTACTTGATTCGTCTCCATATTTGCACTCATGCTTTTAATGTCTGCTTGACGATCTACGGCCTTGTCATACACCTGTTCTAAAGTAAGTGAGCTTGTTTTAGTTGTATCCTTCGTTGGTGTTGCGCTTGTGTTGCAGGCTGCTAATACAAGTGCGAACGCCCCTACACTTAAAACTTTGAAAATTTTCTTCATGTCATTCATCTCCTATTCATTGTGAAAAAACACACTATTTACTAGTATACGAGGGATAGAGGTAAAAGTTTCGAAAAAATAAATAATGAATCATAAATACTATATTAAAGGAATGTCTTTTGAATTATGAGGAAGGAAGATCTAGAGAAGAAGAGAGGCTATCTAACTGTTATTTTTGTTTAGACAGCCACGAGTTTGTTACCCATTACTTTTTTGCAGTAAATAGTGCGACAATGAGGAGCCAGGACATCTACTATATGATTGCTTGTAGAAGGACTATTTATTAGTGCAGTCACAGAGTACTAGTATTAATTGCTGTATCTGTTTGCTGTGCTAAGTAGTCATTTAATAGGGCAATATTGTTTTTCATTTTTGCAAGGTTTTGTTGGACAGAGAGAGGACTGTTTTCATGGACAGTTGCGGCGAAATTCGTCATTTGTGTTTGTAGTTTGTCCTGTGCCATTGACAATGTTTTAAACTGCTGCGTTTGAAAACCGTTCTGTAGGTAATCGGACATTGTTGGGGTTTTCATCGTCGAGGTATTGGAATGCCCATACATATCACCAAACAAATTATAAAGCGAAGTCGAGCTGGTTTTATTTTGCTCGTAAGCTTCAGATAGTAGTGCGTCTATGCTGTTAGAAGTGGAGCTTGTTTTATTGAGAGCAGCAGTTGCATGTAACAAATAAGCAGTAAAGTCACTAGTCGTTGCTGCGTTTTTGTTTGTTAGTGATAATTTTGTACTAAGGCTAGGAATAGTAGGCCATAAATTTACACTTGAAGTCATTTGTATTTTCTCCTTTCATCCTGTATTCCTGTATAATGTCGGGTTAAATGGAGAAAATATTAATCTTAGAAAAGAAAAAAAGCCGAGAAAATGACAAGCATTTTCGCGACCTTTAATGATTAATAACCCCAGATCATGGCAAATAATGTACCAAGGATTGTTACGACACCTACGAATACAGAATATAAAATCGTTGTATATAACGTTTTCTTGTCTTCAGATTCACCGATGTGCATGAATAATACTAATTGAACTGTTGCTTGCGCAAGAGCAGTCACTAGTAGAATAGCGAATGCCATTGTGTAAGACATGTCAAATGCGATAACAGATAACGCGACAAGTGTTAGTAAAAGTGAGAAGCCGAAGCCCATCACATGTTGTTTTGGGAATAATTCCTTCATCAGCTAATCAGTCCTTTCAAGTAGACGAAGCTGAAGATGAAAATCCAAACAACGTCTAGGAAATGCCAGTACAGTGAGAAGATAAACGCTTTGTTAGCCGTTTGTGGGTTTAAACCACGTTTTGCTACTTGGATTAAAATTGCAACGCCCCAGAAGAAACCAAATGTTACGTGGGCACCGTGCGTACCAAGTAAAGTCATTAATGATGATAAGAATGCGCTTGTAGTAATTGTCGCACCTTCATGTACATAAGTGACAAATTCATCAATCTCAATACCTAAGAAACCAAGACCAAGCACAAGTGTAATGATGAAGAATGTCATCATTGCTTTTTTATTGCCAAGACGCATAGCATGTACGCCAAGACCAATTGTAAAACTACTTGCTAAAAGTAAAAATGTTTCCAGTAATACTGGTGTTAACTCGAAAATTTCTGCGCCAGTTGGGCCACTACCTGTACGGTTGTGAAGCGTAAAATAGACGGTAAAGAGTGTGGCGAATAACACGATTTCGGCGCCGAGGAAAATCCAGAAACCAAAGATTTTTAGACGGTTTTCCTCTGTACTATATTCTAATGGAAGTGAAGAATCGATTTTCATATTATTTGTCACCTCTCAAACGTTTCTCAGTTTCGTTAATTTCCTCAACAGAAATATAACGACCATGATCTTTTTCAAATGAACGATAAGCCATAAAGCCAAATACAGCTAGCATACTTAGGATGGCTGGAATCCATTGATTAAATACAGCGAAGAATGCTGCAAGGAAGAAGAATCCACTCATCCAGAACGGTGCCCCTGAGTTGTTAGGCATATGGATTTTTTCAATTTTACCAGCAGTAATATCGCGGCCTTCTTTTTTCGCAAACCAGAACTCGTCTAAACGTGTAACAGTGGGAACTACTGCAAAGTTGTATTCAGGTACTGGAGAATGCGTTGTCCATTCTAATGAACGACCATCCCAAACATCTGCTTTTTCGTTACGCGGCATATGTTTCCAGCTGTAGTAAATGTTATAAACGATAAACGCAAAGCCGACTGCAAGACCAAGTGCACCAATAAACGATAGCATGTTTAGTGGACCGTAGCCTGTTGACTCTGAGTATGTGTACATACGACGTGCATAACCATCTAAACCTAAGATGAATAGAGGGAAGAATGCCACGTTAAAGCTAATTGCGATAAACCAAAAGCCTAATTTACCTATTTTTTCATTTAAACGGAAACCGAACATTTTTGGCCACCAGTAGTGGTAACCTGCAAGTACCCCGAACACTGTACCTGGAATTAATACATAGTGGAAGTGGGCAACTAGGA
Source organism: Lysinibacillus sp. UGB7 (assembly GCF_049058285.1). Taxonomy (NCBI): domain Bacteria; kingdom Bacillati; phylum Bacillota; class Bacilli; order Caryophanales; family Bacillaceae; genus Lysinibacillus; species Lysinibacillus sp. UGB7. Next base: position 223,873 of record NZ_JBMGUV010000004.1, on the reverse strand, counting down.
ACATCGTATTATGATATTGATAGTCGGCACTTGCCATTGCTAGCATTACCCCTGTAACCCCACCGATTGTGAAGATCGGAATAAAGCCAAGTGCATAAAGCATTGGGGTCGTAAATTGAATTTTACCGTGCCTCATCGTGAGCAGCCAGTTGAATATTTTAACCCCGGTCGGTACAGCAATCGCCATTGTGGTAATAGAGAAGACACTGTTTACCATAACGCCGTGACCCATTGTATAGAAATGGTGGGCCCATACTAAGAATGATAGTAAAGAAATAACAACCATACTCATAACCATTGATTTATAGCCGTATAAGTTTTTACGTGCAAATGTTGCAATGATCTCTGAGAATATACCGAAGGCTGGTAGAATAACGATATAAACCTCAGGATGTCCCCAAACCCAGAATAGGTTGGCCCAAAGCATATCCATACCGCCATCTTGCATAGCAAAGAATTTTGTGCCGAATTGACGGTCTAACATCATTAGTGCTAGCGCAACAGTTAACACTGGGAACGCGAATACAATAATAACGTTTGTAATTAAAATCGACCAAGTAAACATTGGCATTTTCATTAATGTCATACCAGGTGTACGCATTTTAATGATCGTTGTGATGAAGTTAACACCCGTCATTAACGTACCAATCCCTGATAATTGCAGTGCTAAAGAATAGTAGTTGTTCCCTACAGTCGGACTAAATTCTGTGCCAGATAGTGGGAAGTAGGCAGTCCAACCTGCATCTGGTGAACCACCGATGATGAATGATAGGTTCAGTAAGCCAGCACCAGCTGCAAATAGCCAGAAGCTGACTGCATTTAGACGTGGGAAGGCAACGTCACGTGCACCAATTTGCAGTGGAATGACAACGTTCATTAAACCAATAACGAATGGCATTGCCATAAATAAAATCATTATTAAACCGTGTGTTGTGAAAATTTCATTATAATGTTGTGCATCAAGAAGTCCGTTATCAGGAACCGCTGTTTGTGCACGCATTAATAGTGCATCGATACCACCGCGGAATAGCATTAAAAGTGCAACGGCGATATACATAATCCCGATTTTTTTATGGTCAACGGTTGATAGCCAATTTTTGTAGAAATAGCCCCATTTTTTGAAATACGTAAGGCCTGCTACGATAGCAACTGCACCAACAACGATGCTAATAGCTGCCGCTAAAATCATCGGTTCTTGCATTGGATGGAATACTTCTTCCATACTCATAGGATGCGCTCCTTTCAGATTTGAAAATTAATGTGAATGTGTTGATTCGGAATCTTTGTGTGAATCAGTTGAATGGTCCATCTGTTCATGATCCATGCCATCCATATCCATGTCACCATGTTCCATAGGCGGTGGACTAAATTCTAAATGAGTAGATGAGTAGCTTGAACGACCTACGTGCTCAGCTGCTAATAGCTCATTAAATTTTTCTTCAGTTAATGGTTTTTCGTTCGCTTTTACATCAGTAACCCATTCGTCGAAATCTGCTTGTGTCATAGATTGGGCTTCAAATTCCATTTCCGCAAATCCACGTCCACTAAAGTTTGAGTTACGACCCATGAAAGAACCAACCTCATCTGCTGCCAGGTGAATAGTTGTCAACATGTCACTCATAGCGTATTTCTGACCAGCTAGCTGTGGAATCCAAAAACTTGTAATAGGTCCGAATGAGTAAAGTTTGAACTCTATTGGACGGTCAGTTGGTAGATTGACATAGTTTACTGTTTCAATGCCTTCTTCTGGATAGCTAAAATGCCATTTCCAGTTTGAAGAAGATGCGTAAATAACAAGTGGCTCCTTATTATCATAACCTTCGGGTGTTGTCTCAACTGTACTTGTCGTTTTCACAGTAACAACTGCTAGGAATGCTACGATAATGATTGGAATAACTGTCCATGTAATTTCAAGTAGATGACTACCCTCTTCATGAGGAGGCTCGTAATCAGCAGATGATTTTGATGCACGGTATTTTGTTAGCATAAATGCCAAAAGCACGTACACGACTAGTAATATAACGGCCATTGTAATAATGGATAAAATAATTGTGTCTGATAATGTTTTTGCATTTGGCCCTTTTGGATCGAAAATTGTAAGTGGTTCACAACCAGCAAGGATCGCAAGAGCGCCGAATGCTAAAAACATTAAGCTTATTTTTTTATTCATGTTTGACTCCTTCCTATTAAACGGCTATTCATAAAATTCATGTGGTGTAGTATATATTCACATTTACAAATAGTGGATATTGAGGTCACCTCTTTTATCTGATGTACCAATTCAAATACATGTGCACTTACAATGGCATGGTTCAATATGAAACGTAAAATCTAGTATTTGAATGGTCTAGTGCAAGCGATTGCAATGACAATGATTTGCTCAACCACAAAAGGACAGTTAGTAACTGTCGATGGTCACAAGTTGTCGTTGTTTGCACATTGGATTATACGCCCGATTCTTCAGGAAAAAAATTATTTTGTTATAGTTTGAATGACCAATAGGGTGTGAATATGAACATTTTTTGAACAAAAATTGTTATTTCACCATTGGTATTTTCAGGTTAAATAAAATAAACACTGTGCAAACGTTGAAAACACTGGGTTTATCGAATTTAGCTAAGTAAACATTTTTTTTGTGAAAAGTTTTGTTTCACATTTTAGACGTTGATTTGTAATAAAATCATCGCCATGCTTAGACATTCGATACAATTTAGTTGTGTTTTTTTAAAAAAAGGAGTATGTAAAAAGACAGTTTTTGGGGATGTAAAGGGTAATATATCTATTGTCGGAAGGAGGAAAAGGGTAAATATGGATGTAAGTAATAATTATGTTAATATAATTACATAATTTCATTATCATCCAAATTTTAGGTGGTTTATATTTGAGGGGTGATAATAATAGCATTGGTCAGGTTGGCATTTTTCTCTGGCAAGACGCGAACGGAAGCATGTGCTTATGCTCACTACTGGGTCTCGTGTTTCCTGTAGCGGACGTTGCACTTTTGTTGCAAATACGATTTGCAGTAGTCTAAACGGTTTATTACCTTATTTATATAAAAAAATTGTGTGCTAGGAATATGCCTAACACACAAGTTGTTCTTTTTAAATAGCCACTATAGTCAATTATGCGCCAAGCTTCAACCATTTAGCGACTTGTCCATAAATGATATTTTGAAGCTTTGCTGCTTGATTATTCATTTTTAGGGCAAAGTACAATGTTTTCATTACATTTAGTGTGCAGGTGCGTCCGCTAAAAAAAAGCTGGTTATAGCCTTGAGTCATTAAATGCATTTCAAATTTGTCGAAAACTTGTTCTACCCATTCCATTAATGCTTCCTCGGAATAGCTACGATTCAGTAATGCCTCAATGATGTTTACTAAGCGTTCTTCCTCATCGTTGATATAGACAGTATCTTTCCAAGTTGTTAGCTTTAGTGCATGGAGGATAGAAGGTGCGTGGTGTAAGTCAAACTTCGGATGTTTAATAGTTGTAGCTGCTAAATCAGCGCCATGTGCAATACTATGTGCCCATCCTTTGCCTTCAACCTGTCCGCGTGTGTCCTGCTCTAATAACAGATAACGTCCGATCTTTTTAAAGAATTGTTGTAAACTTTCATCATTTAAAGTAAGTTGTTCAGCATCCTTTGCGAGTATATTTGCCACAAGTAAAGCCGAAAATGAACGTGTAAACACACTATCTGAAAATGTTTCACCAATGTTTAAGTATAAAAAATCCTCAGTTGTCGCAGTATCAAACAAAAATTGTAATTGCTGTGGGCTCAGTAAGTTGTCACTGAGTAAGTCAATGAATGTGCGATGAATAAGATGATCGCGAAGCGTTGCGTCGGTTGAGCCAATATGCGTCAACATTTGTTGTAAGAGCCAATCGCCTTTTATTAAAAAAAAGTCCTGGCGCTCAGTAAGTGTCTTAATAGAAAATAATTGTAATGTTTCTTTGATATCCATATGAAAAGCCCCCAATGATAATACTATTAATAATTATACCGCCTTTTTGCAAACATTTAATTGAAAGTTGATATTTTACAGTAGTATTGAGTGAAAATACCAAGGGGCATATCAGAAACTATTGAAAGTTGATATGATAGAAACGCAGTAAAAAGGGAACAGCTAATTGCTATACGGTTTGCAACAAATAAAAGGGGCGTACACAAAGTAAAAACAATGTGTTTAAAGGCATCCTACTTTTACTATTTTGTTGATACAAAGGAAAAAATCTAACGTAGACGCCTGCCAATCGTATTTGAAATGAAAGCGTGAGTAGAACGTAGCGACAGGAGTAGGAAAAGCAAGAGCATGAGATCCAGCATGGAGTGAAGATAGAAAGCAGTGCGGCTCGTGCCTTGCCTGATGAAAGGAAGACGGCGTTTTTTTAGACGGCTCCATCCTATTTACAGAATAATGGCTGCTTTTATACCAAGTGGCCATTCAATAATTGTGCTGTGATTTGTCTTTAAATCCACAAGAATATTTGCGTTTTTTATCGCATCAATTATCCATTCGCTATAATGGATGTTAGGTTGGGCATGCTGTAAAATACGATGCATATCTTTCATATCTATACGTAGAAGCTTATAGTTGCATTCAATGTGTACGCTTTGGGGAATAATAAAAAGTGATTCGTGTTGGTGACCAATCGAAATGGAACCCGGAATGCTCCCACGGATACTCGTGATATGCGTGATGGCTTCGCGCGTGTACATATCAATCTTTGTGCGTGTGAAAAACTCGAAATTAATCGGATAATCTTGTTGCGGACCATCCGCGGTCGTAATTGAAGTAACTCTAATAGATAGTGCCTCGAAATCGGGGGAGATGCGACTATCGAATTCATTGATTGTATCCATTAATTGCATGTATTCCACTCCTTGTGAAGAACTTGTTTACTCATGCAGACCGAATGGTTGAAAGAGGCCTGCCAATAAATTTTTTATGATGAATTTAATTAATTATAATACAATTTATTACAAAATATGAATGTAAAAGCAATGATGTTTTGTAAAAAATGAGCAATTTTTAAATTATTTAGTAGAAGACTTACGTAGAAAATACAAGTAAAGAGGTGAGAAAAATGACAAAACGAAAGCGTCATGTCATTAAACATGATAATGTTGTTGTTTTTCCTGGCGCAGCCCAAATGTTAATACGACAGGGCCAAATGTTTGCAGAAAATTATCAATACGAAGAAGCTGTGGCAAGCTTTGAAAAGGCATTTTTATATGAGGAGGGAGATGAAGTAGCATTAAGTGCTTATGCGTATGCTTTATATGAATTAAAGGCGTATGTGAAAGCTAAGGAGATTTGTGAGCGGTTACTCGCAATGGGTACTTCGATGTATGTCGAAGTAATGGAACTCTATATAACTATTTGTATGCAGCTAAAGGAATATCATCAAGTAGAGGCGTTAATTTCTGCGCTCATTGAAGAAAATGTACTTCCAGCAGCACAGCTTGAAAAGTTTGAGCGTTTACAAAGTTTGAATAGAGAAGTAGCAAAAAATCTTCAACAAAAAGAAGATACACAGTTAATGATGGAACAACAAGAGTATGAATTGGCCAATTTTAGTTCGTTAACGCCAAATGAACAGTCAATGCGTCTGCATCGCTTAATGGATACAAACGTACGACAGTTAAAAACGGCGCTCAAGGCTATTATTGAAAGTCCTACTATTCATCCATTTGTACAAAGCTTAGCGTTAATTTTACTTGTGGAGCAAGAGGTGTCCATTGAACTCAATGTCACAAAATTTGATCAGTCAAAAGCCATCAACCCGGCTGAATTAGCATTGCCTAATCAGTTACCTCAGTATGGACGAGTGAAAAAAATTATCGAGAGTAAATTAGAACAAGACCCATCGACCCTAGAAATGGTACAATATTTAATGGCAAAGCATGCCATTGTTACGTATCCGTTTGAATGGTATCCGTTTGAAACGGATGATATTGCCTATAGTTATATTGATTTTGTTCAAACGATGCTTGGGAAGGTACAGGAAATGGACTATGAAATCATCGAGTTTTTACAATTGTTAGAAAAACTAACAGAACTACAGGAAGTATGAAATAAGTTGAAACTATACGCATCTATGATATACTAAAATGGTTGTCAAAATCGTAGTTACGAATGAATTGTCTAACATTTTAAACTTGATTATTTATTTGGAGGTATTTATACATGTCAGCAAAATGGGAAAAACAAGAAGGTAATATCGGTACTCTTACTATAGAAGTACCAGCTGTAGAAGTAGACGCAGCAATGGATCAAGCATTCAAAAAAGTTGTAAAACAAATTAATGTACCAGGTTTCCGTAAAGGTAAAATGCCTCGTAAAATGTTTGAACAACGTTTCGGTATCGAATCTTTATACCAAGATGCATTAGAAATCATCGTACCAGATTCGTATTCGAAAGCAATTGATGAAGCTGGTATTATGCCAGTTGACTACCCAGAAATTTCTGGTACAGAAAACTTTGTACATGGTCAAGATTTCTCTTTCACTGCGCAAGTAACTGTGAAACCAGAACCAAAACTAGGTGACTATAAAGGCTTAGAAGTTGCGAAACTTCCAGTTGAAGTAACTGACGAAGAAGTAGAAGCACAAATTCAAGAACAATTAGCTCGTAAAGCTGAACTTGAAATTAAAGAAGACGAAGCGATTGTTGAAGGCGATACAGCTGTTATCGACTTTGAAGGTTTTGTAGGTGAGGAAGCTTTCGAAGGTGGTAAAGGCGAAGACTATCCACTAGAAATCGGTTCAGGTTCATTTATCCCTGGCTTTGAAGAGCAAGTTGTAGGCTTAAAAGCTGGCGAAGCAAAAGACGTAGTTGTTACTTTCCCAGAAGAATACCACGCTGAAGAATTAGCTGGAAAAGAAGCTACTTTCAAAGTAACTGTAAAAGAAGTAAAAACAAAAGTTCTTCCAGAACTAAACGATGAGTTTGCGAAAGAATTAGATCCAGAAGTAGAAGGCGTAGAAGCATTACGTGCAAAAATTAAAGAGCAAACTGCTACACAAAAACAAGCAGAATCAGATGCTACACTACGTGACGAATTAGTGGAAAAAGCGGCAGAAAACGCAGAATTCGAAGTACCAGCTGGTATGGTAAATTCTGAAACTGATCGTATGCTACAAGAGTTTGGTCAACGTTTACAAACACAAGGTATGAACTTAGACCTTTATTACCAATTCTCTGGTCAAACAGAAGAAGATTTACGTGGTCAAATGAAAGAAGAAGCTGAAAGCCGTGTACGTGTTTCTTTAACACTTGAAGCAATCGCTGCAGCTGAAAAAATTGAAGCAACTGAAGCTGATATTGAAGCGGAATTAGAAAAAATGGCTGCTCAATTCAACATGACTAAAGAACAAATTACTGGCGCTTTAGGCGGCACTGCAGTTCTTGAAAATGACATTAAAATTCAAAAAACAGTTGAATTTTTAGTAGAAAACGCTAAAATTACTGAATAAGATTTTTTGGTAACTAGATAGTGAATTTATAAGACACAAGGTACGGCATTTTACCGTGCCTTGTTTTATCACATATAAATTTTTAAATCTAAGCTAAAGCCTGCTCTAAGGGATAGGCAAGAGCCTTAATACTCTTTCTTATACATAGTATTGTTGTTTGACTTATCACACGATGCTAAATTTTAACTTCATTCAGCAGATTTTCTCGAAAATGAATCGTTTACACAAAAGTTGTCTTTACTGCAAACGATAAGTATCATACGAGACCGAGACATTCTACCTGCTCATAGTGGGAGTGAATATCAAAGGGTTTTCCATCAAATGATGAATAACAAACCCCTGCTGAATGAAGTTAAGCCACAAGCGGATATTACGTTTTTTGAAGGTGTTATTTTAGAATGTTAGCTAATTGTGTTGTTTCCATACGATGTAGGCGGCTAACTGGTTTGGGTCTTACAGGCCTAGTACAAATTCAAAATACCGACGTAATTAGGCGGAAGCGTAATTGATGCAGTCAATTTATTTGATAATGGTTCAATAATCTTGTAAGATTGTTGCTTGAATAGGGGTGAAACATATTGTTCAAATTTAATGATGAAAAAGGCAATTTAAAATGCTCATTCTGTGGAAAGCCACAGGAACAAGTGCGTAAACTAGTTGCAGGTCCTGGTGTTTATATTTGTGATGAATGTATCGAGCTTTGTTCTGAAATCGTTGTAGAAGAACTAGGTGTAGAGGAAGAAATCGAATTCCAAGATATTCCGAAACCAAAAGAGATCTTATCGATTTTAAATGAGTATGTAATTGGACAAGAACGTGCTAAAAAAGCCTTAGCGGTTGCGGTTTACAATCACTACAAACGCATCAATACGAATAGTAAGATTGATGATGTAGAGTTAGCAAAATCGAACATTGTGTTAATCGGCCCAACTGGTAGCGGTAAAACATTATTAGCTCAAACACTAGCGCGTATATTAAACGTTCCTTTCGCAATTGCGGATGCTACTTCTTTAACAGAAGCTGGTTATGTAGGTGAGGACGTAGAAAATATTTTACTAAAATTAATCCAATCAGCAGACTATGATATTGAACGTGCAGAAAAAGGCATTATCTATATCGATGAAATCGATAAAGTTGCACGAAAATCAGAAAACCCATCGATTACTCGTGATGTTTCTGGTGAAGGAGTTCAACAGGCACTTCTGAAAATTCTAGAAGGAACTGTTGCAAGTGTGCCACCGCAAGGCGGACGTAAGCATCCACACCAAGAGTTTTTACAAATCGATACAACAAATATTTTATTCATCGTAGGTGGTGCATTTGATGGTATTGAATCTATTATCAAACGCCGTCAAGGCGAGAAAATAATTGGCTTCGGTTCAGATCCAAATAAAGTAGAAGTGGATGAAGGCTCATTAATGGCGAAGCTGATTCCAGAGGATTTACTGAAATTTGGTCTTATTCCGGAATTCATTGGTCGTTTGCCAGTACTTGCCAGTCTTGAACAATTAAACGAGACGGCGCTTGTACAAATTTTAACCGAGCCAAAAAATGCACTAGCGAAGCAATATCAAAAAATGCTTGAGCTAGATGGTGTTGAGCTTGAGTTTGATGAAGGTGCCCTTTCTGAAATTGCGAAAGAAGCAATTGAACGTAAAACAGGTGCACGCGGTCTTCGTTCAATTATTGAGTCAACAATGCTAGAAGTAATGTACGAACTACCATCACGTGATGACGTGAAAAAATGTATCATTACAGCAAAAACAATTACGGATAAAGAAAAACCGAAATTGCTTCTTGAAGATGGCACTGAACTCGATGAAGGTAGCGACACAAAAACTTCAGCATAATGAACAGACTTGGCTGTCTATTGTTATGAGATAAAGAGTAACTTAGCTGACTTCGATTGTGCAATATTCGCACATATCGACAGTCAGCTTTTTATTCATACATAAAGCCAACTGTAAATGAATGAAATTTTTGGCTCGTTTGATTAGATAGTGTGAATCCATTATTTAGACACATACTAGTAACGCGGGATTGTAAACAAAATTTTGACGGAGGTGAATACCCGCATGGTGACAATACAAAAAACAACAAATGTACCATTATTGCCTTTACGTGGACTTTTAGTATACCCCTCGATGGTGTTACATATTGATGTGGGTAGAAATCGTTCTGTAGCAGCGCTGGAACAAGCAATGTTAGAGGACCAATTGATTTTATTGGTAACACAAAAAGAAATGCATGATGAACAGCCGGAAGAACAAGATTTATATGCAGTTGGTACAATGGCATACGTAAAGCAAATGCTAAAATTACCGAATGGTACACTTCGTATTTTAGTGGAAGGTGTAACACGCGCAACATGGTCTAACTATCAAGCGTTAGAAAAATATACTGTTGTTGATATTGATGTCAAGGAAGAAACTGCAAATAAAGATGTTGAAACACAGGCTTTAATGCGGACGTTGTTAACGTATTTCGAAAGATACGCAAAATCCTCCAATAAAATTACCACAGAAACAATTAATACTGTTACTGACATCGAAGAGCCCGGTCGTTTAGCAGACATTATTGCGTCGCATTTGCCAATTAAGATCGCTGATAAACAGGAAGTATTGGAAATGCTAAGCGTGAAAAAACGTTTAGACCATTTAATAATCCGCCTACATGATGAGCAAGAGGTACTTGATCTAGAAAAGAAAATTAATACAAAAGTTAAGCAATCTATGGAGCGTACGCAAAAAGAATATTACCTACGTGAACAAATGAAGGCGATTCAAACAGAGCTAGGGGATCGTGAAGGGAAAACTGGTGAGGTTGCAGAATTACGCAAACGTATTGATGAGACGGGTATGCCTGAATCGACAAAAGAAGTCGTGCTTAAAGAACTCGACCGTTATGAAAAGGTTCCAGGAGCTAGTGCCGAAAGTGGTGTTATCCGTAATTACATTGATTGGATTGTATCGTTACCATGGACAAAAGCAACCGAGGACCGCATGAATATTGCACATGCAGAGGAAATTTTAAATCGCGATCACGATGGTTTAGAAAAAGTAAAAGAACGTGTACTGGAATATTTGGCGGTACGACAGTTGAGAAACTCATTGCGTGGGCCAATTTTATGTCTATCTGGCCCTCCAGGTGTCGGAAAAACTTCTTTAGCTCGCTCAATTGCTGAAAGTCTAGATCGTAAATTTATTCGTATTTCATTAGGCGGCGTTCGTGATGAATCTGAAATTCGAGGGCATCGACGCACTTACGTAGGAGCTATGCCAGGTCGTATTATTCAAGGCATGAAAAAAGCTGGTACCATTAATCCAGTTTTCTTATTGGATGAAATCGACAAAATGTCTAATGATTTTAGAGGAGATCCTGCAGCTGCCATGCTAGAAGTACTGGATCCTGCACAAAATAATACATTTAGTGATCACTATATCGAAGAACCTTATGATTTATCGAATGTGTTATTTATTGCAACGGCAAATGATTTGAGCACAATTCCTGCACCGTTACTAGATCGTATGGAAATTATATCGATTGCAGGCTATACAGAAATTGAAAAAGCCCAAATTACAAACAATCATTTGATTCCAAAACAATTAAAAGAACATGGCCTGAAGAAAACACAAGTCATCATAAAAGATGAAGCTGTGTTAGATATTATTCGTTATTACACGCGTGAGGCAGGGGTCCGCGGTTTAGAACGTCAAATAGCAACACTATGCCGTAAAATCGCAAAAATCATTGTTTCAGGCGAAAAGAAACGTGTGACGGTAAGTTCAAAATCATTAGAAGATTTACTTGGCAAGCATCGCTTCCGTTATGGTCAAGCTGAGAAAGAAAACCAGGTTGGCGTGGCAACTGGACTTGCGTATACGACTGTTGGTGGCGACACCTTACAAATTGAGGTTTCATTAACTCCTGGTAAGGGGAAAATACAGCTGACAGGGAAGCTCGGAGATGTCATGAAGGAATCAGCGCAAACAGCTCTATCCTATGTACGTACAAAAATGGAGGATCTAGATGTGGATGCAGAATATTTTGAAACGCATGATATTCATATTCACGTACCTGAAGGCGCTGTGCCAAAGGATGGACCTTCAGCTGGTATTACAATGGCTACAGCGATTGTGTCTGCGATTTTACACCGTCCAATTCGTCGTGAAGTTGGTATGACAGGTGAAATTACATTACGTGGTCGTGTGCTACCAATTGGTGGCTTGAAAGAAAAAACGCTCAGTGCCCATAGAGCAGGATTAACGACAATTATCTGTCCACAAGATAATGAGCGCGATATTGAAGATATTCCTGAAAGTGTGCGCGAGCAACTTACATTTAAACTAGTGTCATCTGCTGATGAAGTTTTAGCATATGCACTGGACGGAGGTTTTTAAAGAAATGAAAGTCCATAACGTCGAAATGGTCATAAGTGCAGTAAGACCGGACCAATATCCAGAAGATGGACTGCCAGAGTTTGCATTAGCAGGTCGCTCAAATGTTGGGAAATCTTCATTCATTAATCGTATGATTGGTCGAAAAGCATTAGCGCGTATTTCTTCTAAACCGGGGAAAACACAAACGCTAAACTTTTATAAAATCGAGGAACAACTCTTTTTCGTCGATGTTCCAGGCTATGGTTATGCGAAGGTTTCTAAGACGGAGCGTGAAGCGTGGGGGAAAATGATTGAGCGCTATATTACTGGCCGTGAAGAATTAAAGGCCGTTGTGCAAATTGTTGATTTACGTCATCCTCCAACTGATGATGATTGTATGATGTATGATTTCTTAAAGCATTACAATATCCCATGTATTGTCATTGCTACGAAGGCAGATAAAATTCCAAAAGGTAAATGGGATAAACACAAGAAAGTAGTCAAGGAAACACTGGATATGGATAAAAATGATCCTTTAGTTGTGTTCTCTTCTGAAAAAGGAATTGGTTTTGAAGAAGCTTGGCGTCTCATCGAAAATAAAATGTAGTGAAAAAACATCTATTGCGTCTAAAGCTAGGGCCGTAGATGTTTTTTATTTGTCCTCATATTACAGTATGTGCATAAATATAGGTCAATCACAGTGTGCTCATGCATCTGTGGCCATCATTTCATATTGCTAACTTTGCATAGATGTGACATCTATTTATTTCTTGATACGTCACACGAAAGTTGTGTAGAAATATGGGGAAATAACTTGATGAACGAAATTTTTGTCCGATAAATTAGATAGGAGGTGGACTAAATGGATATCGCAGCTTTATCTATCGCAATGAATCAAGCAAGTCTCATGCAAAATGTATCTTTAGCAGTTACGAAGCAAGCAATGGATATGCAACAACAAAATACAGAGCAGTTAGTAGAAATGTTAGACGCTCCACATCCGACAGCCGGACATACAATTGACATCCAAGTATGATAATGGCGAGGTAGCTTAAATTTGGAAGCTACCTCCGTCTTTATGTTTAATGATAATTTCAATCTTAAATAGAATTGTGTTAAAATGTAACTTTTTCAATAAGAAAAACTACCAATAATGCGATATACTATTCATAAATAACAAATTTTTAAGGAGGCGGGAATTGTTGAAAAAGATTCCATGCATATTTATGGTTTTGTTGCTAATTGCTCTTGTGTTTCCATCAGGGCAAAGTGCACAAGCTGCGCAGTTAGTAACAGGAACCTTCGTTGATGTAACATATTCTGAATATACGAATGCCAACGGAGAATTAGAGAAGGTGCTAAGTAAAATTACGTTGCAAAATGATAGCGGTCGAACAGTAACGTACAATATTAATAATAATACCCGTCTGTATATTAATAACACAGAGACATCTATCGAGGGCTTTAAGATGGGCATGAAAGTAGAAGCTAATGTCTCACTTCGTAATGTCGTTGAGCTTCATGGTACTTCCAATACTTCTGAAGAAACTACAACGGTTGTACAAAATGCGACAACGATTGCTGGGGTAGTAACAAGCATCGACCCTAATGGGATGTTTATAATGGTGAAGCCTGATATCGGGCAAGAGACAACATACTATATTAACAAGGATACAACCTATCAAAAAAATTCTTCATCTGTTGATATTAGTGCGATGTATGTAGGTGACCGTGTTAAGCTAAATCTTAAAAACACAAGTACCTCGATTGTGACAAAAGTAAATATTAGTGAGTCGGGCACTTTAGTCGAAAATCTCTATAAAGGTGAAATACAGGCAGTTAATGCTAACGCAAATAAATTAACTGTAAAAAATCAGCATGCCTTTGTGAACTGGCAATTCGGGGCACAGACAACGACTGCTTTAACAACGATGAATTTTTCTTCAAAAGTACCAATTTACGTAGGTAATACCAAAATTGAAAAAGGTCAATTGAAAAATTACATTGGCAGTGAAGCGTATTATGCAACTGTCAAGCAGTTTGGCAAAGAAGTAATAGAAAAAATTGTCCTATTAAAAAACAATGAACGTACTTACTATGAACCGATGCTCGCTGTTGATACAAACTATCAATTCTTAAAGCTAAAAACAGCTGGCACGATGTACTTCCATGATGGAACAATTTTAATTCGTAATAATCGTTTAATCGAACCAACAGGATTACTAGCTTACGGTACAGCGTTTGTTATTTCCGACGGTGCTGCTCGCGACCACTATGCACAAGTAGTACAAGTGGCAAGTGATAGCTTTATGTCACCAAACTTAGCAACGCACGATTTATACTATGGTCGTTTATCACAAGCAGATGGCTACTTAATAGAAATTGATGATGCCATAAAAATAGAATCGAATGTCTTTAAGAATACTACGGATAAAGTAGTACTGTCCGTTAGCAATACGACAAAGGCAAAGGTTGATGATGGTAATAAAACATACACTGTGATGCCGGATATTGAACTTTATTTATCTGAAGGGGATTATGGTTACTTCTATGTGAAAGATGGGCATGTTCAAGCTCTTCATATTTTAAATAATGCAAAACCAGTGGCACCATTAATGTTGGCAGGTAAGCTGCAATCGGTAAAATCAACATATCCAGCAGTTATCAACGTGAAGAGCGTTAGTCAATGGCAAAATGGGCGTTGGTATGAGGCTGGTGAAATGATTGATATGAATATTGATCAAGCTACGCTAATTAAAGCGGGTAAAGTCATTCAACCATCTGATCTAAAACCATCTGATCGTTTAGTTGTATTATCTGACCGATTTGTCAAAGCACATTTCATTTTAGTTGATTGATAAAGTAGAAGAGTTGTTTTAATAGGAATCGTAAAAAGTAAAAGAATCTGCGCAACTCCTGAGGGAAAGTAAGCCAAGCAAGAAGCGGCTGTTGTGGATTGCGCTTACCCCGTGGTTGTGAGCAGATTCTTGTTTTTTATGCATGTGCTAGTCTTATAAGAAAGCCACATTTATGTATTTTAGAAAAGAGGGACAAAAAACGAATGCGAAAACATATATCGAAAGTAATGTTAGCATTTCTTGTAGTATTTGTTATTGTGGCGAATATACCAGTAGATGCTTCTGCTGCATCAGCAGAAACGACAGGTGCTGTAAAAAATGAATATACATATGAAGAAGCTGTTTTCATTACAGGAACACCGATAGTATTTAAAGGCACTAGTAAAGACATTAAAATTACACAAAAAGAAACAAAAGGTAAATTAACAGAAACGTTTAGCCTAAAACTAACAGCAAGCAATGGAGCTACACTTACACGAAATATGGCTTACGAATCAGATGTAGTTGATTATGCAACGATTGGTCAAAAGACATCAAATGGTGTTGTGAAAAAGTATTCAGAGAAAATAGTTGCAGGTAATATAACTTACACTTTGGTAGACTTCCAATTCTCTCAAGGAACTGTGACTGACAATCGTGCAGCCTCTGATTATTTTTCAGGAAATGTGATTTCAAGAAAAACCTATACGTATCAAACGGGAACCGGCAAGAATGCGAAAAAAAATACGGTAACGGTGGATACAGATAGTCGCCACGTTGGGTACGAAAACTTCTGGGGGGCAACAGAAACACAAATTACAGAATCGATTTATTCGTATAGCAATG
This sequence comes from Lysinibacillus sp. UGB7, assembly GCF_049058285.1. NCBI lineage: Bacteria > Bacillati > Bacillota > Bacilli > Caryophanales > Bacillaceae > Lysinibacillus > Lysinibacillus sp. UGB7. Next base: position 208,330 of record NZ_JBMGUV010000004.1, on the reverse strand, counting down.
GTACGACGAGTCATGTGAAAAATCGTTTATCTACAAGTAAATCTCGTGTCATAAACTATGAGGAAAATCCAGCTAGTCTAGCAAGCTTTGATGGAGGCTATGCAGTTGTTAGTGAAAAGGATGTTATCTCTGAATATACCTATGACTTAGCATCTGGGGCAAAGGGAACAGTTGATTTAGATACAGAATATATGCCAACAATTGAACGTTTAATCATCCCTAAATTCCGTGATTTAACAAATCATTATGCGAAAGATGCAGTCGATAAACTATACTCTTTAGGTATTTATACGGATGCAAGTAATTTCTTCTCACCAAACACACCAATGAAGCGACTTGATTTTACAATAGCAATTGGTAAGGCAGTAGACTTACGTGTTATGGAAGAAAAGAAAACGAAGAAAACATCAACAACGAGTGTTTTTAAAGATGTAAAGCGCACCGTAAAAGATTACCCATACATTGAATCGGCAGTAAACAAAGGCATTATTAGAGGGGTAACATCAGAGTACTTCAAGCCTGACAATGCGATTACACGCGCACAGGCTGCTGCAATATTTGTACGTGCATTGGGGTTAGAAAACAAAGCACCAGACCCTGGTTATATTACGAAATTTGTTGATGATGCGCAAATACCAAACTATTCCCGAGATGGAATATACATCGTCAATGAGTTAGGTTTAATGACAGGTGATCCTGTAACAGGTCGATTTAATCCAAATCAACCGTTAACACGGGCACAAGCATCTGTTATGCTTGATCGCTTCCTAAATTATTTAGAAAATGACTTAAAACAAAACTATCGAGACGATGTATTGTTCTTTAACTAAAGAAAGGACTGAAACGAATGACATATGCTAAAAAAGTAGTGCTAATACTTGCTTGTTTTGTACTCGTCTTAATGACAGCTACGCCAGTTACTCTAGCTGCCACGACGATTCAGGATGTTCCGACGAATAATAGTAAGTACAAAGCGATTTCTTGGGCTGTCGATAATGATTTACTATCATTAAATGGTGCAAATAATTTCTTACCGAACGAACAGGTAGCAGAACGAGATCTTGTAACAATGTTTGCAAAGCTTGATAAAAACTATGCATTAACATATAACGAAAGTGTAGCCTATAATTTTTATAGTGAATTTTATTTACCGTTTGAAGGAACTTATGTAGCAACGAATCGTTCAAAAACGATTACACGCGGACAATTTGCTCGTATATATGCAGCATTTAAAGGTTTCGATTTAGACGAGCCTCAAGCAGTACAATTTTTGTATACAAATGATATTTCCACTGGTAGCACGGGTAAAAAAACATTTGCTGATTTTAATCCATCTACGAAGCTTACGCGTAGTGATGCAGCAGAATTTTTATATCGTAGTGTACAAAGCGATTCATTTGCGGTACAAGGATTAAAACGTGCAACAGCAGGCCGTGATAATGACAAAATTACTTTACCTGCAGGTTTTATGGGTTCAAATAGTTCAGAATTTGAGGAACCAAAGGATAATAACAATGATTTTACGGGTCCTGAATATGTCAATAATGCATTACAAAGTATTGAAGTTGAAAAACCAGATTTAATTGCCAACGATCAAGATTCAACACTCATTACTGTATCATTAAAGGCTTGTAATGGAGATCCAATTGCGGATGATAAATCCTACACATTCCGAGTAACTTCATCGTATGGTGCGAAAATTGTTGACACTGCCGGTGAAGCTGTTCGAAACGTACAATCGGATGGCTCTACAGTATCAGCAATAGTAGTAGCTCCTAAACTAACAAAATCTGTGCGTGATACAATTTCTTTTGAGCTTATTAACAATACTGATCCGAGCATGAAATGTCTTGTTGGAGAAAAATTAAATGCACAAGTTCGCTACTCACCTCAGCCGGAAATGCGCATAAATTTTGAAGTGTATGACCCAGCGAACTTAGATGATGGTGATGGCAATGTAACTCCACCATATGTACCATACGAAAAACTACCAGAATTCTTTACAGAAAACATCGTTAACGTCCATTGGATTGACCCAGATAAAAAGGTATTCAGTATTGGACAGCAAACAAATGTGACAACGCCTTTAGGAAATGTTCAAAATATGTACTTACAATACGGGGGTAGTGATACAAAATATCCTGCGTTAGGCTATGAAAATGCGATTTTACAATTTGAAAACTATAATATTTCAGTTTGGCTCTTTGAAACAATCATTCAAAAGAGATTAGATAATTCTGTAAATAAAGATAATACAATTGAAATCATGTATATGATTTCAGAAGATGGTCGCCCAATCTATCGCATTCAAGGAATTGATGATGCTATCGCATCGCAAGTAGAAAACATTAATCCAGTTGGGTCTATCATACAGCTGATGAGCTATATGCCAGAGGAAAAACAACTAACTCTGGAACACTATGATAGTGTGATGAAAATTTATGCAATTTTAACAAGTTTAAGTAATTATGACCGTACAGTGTTATTGAAATATCAAGGCGGTAAATTACTTGGACAAGTTGAGGCCTATAAAAAGCGCGTGGATGCATTAAAGGAAAGTGAAGAAGAAGCATCGAGACCATCGGGTAAAGACCGTTATACAAAAGTTATGGTAACACTCGTAAGTCCAGGTGGCGAAATTATTACAGACTATCAGGGAACAGTTAAAATCAAATTTGATGGTGTTGAAAAAACGGCGTCCTTTATCACAAATACTTCAAATTCTGTAGACAATACTGGTAGTCCGGGAACTGCTGTAGCGTATTTTGACTCGATTATTTATGGGAAATCTAAAATAGAAGCTACGCTAGTCAATAAAGTAGATCCACGTTATGCAACCATTTTAAAGAACATAACAGATAAAACGATTACGAAAGAAATTTTCACAAATCCTTACTTTAGTAAAAATGCATGCTCGTTAGCAACAGAAGTTGCTTATGTAGTCGATTATTCATCTTCTATGAAACGTATAGATAAAACAAATTATCGTGGTAAGAAAACAATTGAATTAATCGATCAAATTAAGGCGAAAAATAATATTGTAATTGAAACAAATACGAGTGCGAATGTACTAGGAGAAGGTACTATCGAAAATGTCTTAAAGAAAGACCTCTATCGCACATCGAATGACAAAGGGGCAACGGATATTTTTGCTGGCATTGAGATAGCACTATCAAAATTTTCGAATGATACAAAAACTTCCAAGTCTATTGTTGTTGTTTCAGACGGTAAAACGAGTAAAGCAAAAATGACAAAAGTACTGAATGATGCGAAAAAGAAAGGCGTTAAAGTTTACACAGTTAGTATAGGCAAGAAAAATCAAATTAATGAGGCAATACTAACACAATTAGCGTCAGAAACAGGTGGTGCATATTATCATGCAATTGATAATCTACAATTACATCAAGTGTATCAAAAACTAATTGATGCAATTTTATGTAAAACAACACCTTCAAGTTGCATTAATCCTGAGGATTTATTTGAAGAATCAACAGTATCTCTACGTAAAGGCTATATTACGATGAATGCAAGAATTGATGGCAATTGCCCTGGTGTAGCAAGTGTCAGTGTGCGTTACTCTTCTGTTAGTGGGGATGTTAAATTTGATTTGACGAAGCGTAGCGATAGTGTCTATATGCTGACAAAGTCAGTTCAGACAATGCAGGATTTCAAAGTAAATGCCGAGATAGAGTTTTTAGCTTATGATAATGAAGGTAAGTTACTAGCTATGAAAACTGTTACTATTACCAATTAAGAGATAAACAGCTCTTAGATTATAGAGGGAATCAGCTTGACGACAAAAGGCATTCAGAATGATTATATTCTGAATGCCTTTTTCCATTTCGTTTAAAATTGCACAAAATCAGCCATGATTAATGAGAGTAGAACGCTACGAGTTCATCTATTATGTCATTACTGGACTTCGTCATGTTCAGTTAGCAAATTTCTTCAAATGGCATGGCAGCCAAAGCAAGCATTACCTGCATGAACAATTTATTAAGCCCTCTGCGGGTAGGATAACGCATACTATGCTTTTCCTTTACAATTGCAAAAACGCGTTGAATTGTTTCTTAGTGACACGTGTAGATTTAATTACTATCATATTGATGATGTTCATGATTTAAATTTTCCGTAATCCTATATCAACTCAAATTATATAAAAACGTAAACTAGTTGATTGGAGCGAAGGCGGCGACTTCTGCAAAGTATAGCATGAGCAGAAGGCCCCACAGGAGCATAGCGATGAGGAGACTGAACCATGCTCGTCGAAAAGTGTCCGTCGTAGCGAAAAGCAATGGCTTCATACTAGATACTTCTATATTTAAAAGAAAAGAGTCGGTAAACAAACCCAAATTTTTGAGTTTGTCTGCGGTCTGACTGCTCTTAGATTCTAGCAGCAGTTTTTTAATTTGAAACAACACGTATTATTTGTTACACTTAGTTTATAATAATTCTAATGTAGAAAGTTGAATTATAGTTCTTCATGACATGTTCACAAATTTTAGAGGAACTCTTGTCGAATTGTGCTATAATGAGATTTGTGAATTAGAACGTGTGAGGTGTTATTCATGCATACAATCGTAGTAGGCCTGAATTATAAAACAGCGCCAGTTGAGATTCGTGAAAAGTTATCATTCATAGAGAGTGAACTACCACAAGCAATGGAAGCGCTACAAAAACAAAAAAGTATATTAGAAAACGTCATTGTTTCGACATGTAACCGTACAGAAATTTATGCTGTTGTGGATCAATTGCATACAGGGCGTCATTTTGTAAAACAATTTTTAGCTAAGTGGTTCAACTTGCCTGTGGAGACATTTTCTTCTTATTTAACAATTCGTGAAGAAGATGAGGCATTAGAACATTTATTCAAAGTGACAGCTGGAATTGATTCAATGGTTCTTGGTGAAACGCAAATTTTAGGACAAGTAAAGAAAAGCTTCTTAAATGGACAAGAGATTGGGACGACAGGAACGGTTTACAATCAGTTATTTAAACAAGCAGTCACATTTGCGAAGCGTGCACATAATGAAACAGCTATTGGTGAGAATGCGGTATCAGTTTCTTATGCAGCAGTAGAACTAGCTAAGAAAATTTTCGGATCTTTACAGCGAAAACATGTTGCCATTTTAGGTGCAGGTAAAATGGGTGAACTTGCAATTGAGAACTTATACGGAAGTGGCGTAGGGAAAGTAACAGTCATTAACCGTACGTTTGAAAAAGCGGAAAGTTTAGCTGCAAAATTCCAAGGTGAAGCAAAATCAATGAAGGAATTACAGTGTTCACTATTAGAGGCAGATATTTTAATAACGTCTACAGGCGCAACAGATTTCGTCATTGACTATGAATTAATGCAATTTGTTGAACGTTTACGTAAAGGTAAACCTTTATTTATGGTAGACATTGCGGTGCCTCGCGATATTGACCCACGAGTTGGGGATTTAGCGAACGTTTTTTTATATGATATAGATGATTTACAAGGCATTGTAGAGGCAAACCTAGCTGAGCGTGAGCGAGCAGCAGCTGATATTACACAAATGATTGATAAAGAAGTTGTGCAATTCAAAGATTGGTTTGCAACGCTTGGTGTCGTGCCAGTCATTTCTGCATTACGTAAAAAAGCGAACTATATTCAAGAAGAAACAATGTTAAGTATTGAAAATAAAATGCCGGATTTAACGGATCGTGAACGTAAAATTTTAAGTAAGCATACAAAATCCATTATAAATCAGTTGTTAAAAGAGCCTATTTTACAAGCTAAAGAAATGGCAAATTCACCAAAAGCGAATGAACAGTTACGTTTATTCCAACAGATTTTTGGTATTGAGGATGCTGTGGAAGCAGAAGTCGAAGCGATGAGTAAGCAAGAAATCGAGCGTAAGGAACGATTACAGCAAACACAAACTTCTTCTGAGACAAAATACTCTTTCTGAAATGCTAATAACAGCTTGAGTGCGAAAGCGAAGAGTTAGCAACAATTTTTTTGTGCGAAAGCGAAGCGACAGTAGTAAATCTTTTTCCGTGCCGAAAGCGTCAGCGGCAGGTACAAACGGGCGCGAAAGCGCCTTTTCTAATTGTAATTTCATGAGGCGTTTTCGTATCTGTATGGTAAACTAAGGATACGAAAACGTCTTTGTTTTCTAGGCTGAAGTACTATTTGAAGTTACTTTAGCAATTTTCGATATAAAGAAGGGATGTCTATTGGCTGATTTGACAATGACAAGGCTCTACGAAGTGATGATCGTCTTGTATGCGATCAGTCTTGTATTTTACTTTACTGATTATTTTTATAAACAAGTGAAAGCAAGGCGAATTGCTTTTTGGCTAGTTTCATTTGTATGGGTAATTCAAAGTGCCATTATTTTATTAATTTTTGTGGAGACGAAGCGTTTTCCGATACTATCCTTGTATGAAGGAATTCTTTTTTACTCATGGCTACTTGTGACGCTGTCGATTATTCTGCATTGTATAGCGAGAGTTGATTTGCCGGTATTTATCATTAATATACTAGGATTTGTGTTCGCTAGTATTTTTACATTTATGCCGAAACGACCGACTGGAGCAGTAGAAGAAACATTAATATCTGAAATGCTCTTTATTCATATTTCCTTTGCGATTTTGTCGTATGCCGCTTTTACGCTGACATTTGTTTTTGCGATATTATATTTAGTTTTATATCGTTTACTTAAACAAAAAAAATGGTCGCATTTATGGACGCGTTTACCATCTTTACAACAAACGAGCAATTGGATGAATGTTTCATTTTTTATTGGGATTCCAATGTTATTTATAAGTTTAATTTTAGGGGTAGAATGGGCACTACTAACGCTAGAGCGTCTATCTATTTTTGATGCGAAGGTAATTGGGTCCTTTATCATTTTAGTATTATATTGCTGTATTTTATATGTGAATCGTAAAGGTAAGCTGACAGGTACAAATTATGCATGGGTGCATATTTATGCTTATTTGTTAGTTGTGACCAATTTCTTTTTAGGAAGTAGTTTATCGCGATTCCATTTATGGTATTAGAAGAAAGGTTGGAGACTTGTGAGAAAAATTATTGTAGGTTCTAGGAGAAGTAAGCTAGCATTAACACAAACGAATTGGTTCATTAATGAGTTAAAGGCAGCCGGTGTGCCATTTGAATTTGAGATAAAGGAAATTGTCACAAAAGGCGATCAAATTTTAGATGTTCAACTTTCTAAAGTTGGTGGCAAAGGGCTTTTTGTAAAAGAAATAGAACAAGCCCTATATGACAAAGAAATTGACTTTGCTGTGCATTCAATGAAGGATATGCCAGCAGTACTGCCGGAAGGATTAGTAATTGGATGTATTCCACCGCGTGAAGATGCACGTGATGCTTTTATTTCAAAAGGACATATAAAATTTGCAGATCTGCCAGCAGGATCTGTTGTTGGTACAAGTTCCCTTCGTCGTAGTGCTCAACTCTTAACGGTGCGCCCAGATATAGAGATTAAATGGATTCGTGGAAATGTGGATACACGTCTGGCGAAACTTGAAACAGAAGAATATGATGCCATTATATTAGCGGCTGCAGGGCTGAAACGCCTTGGGTGGAGCGAAGATGTTGTCACTGAATTCTTATCTGTAGAAGATTGTTTGCCAGCAGTAGCGCAGGGCTCTTTGGGCATTGAATGTCGCGAAGATGATGCTGAGCTATTAGTTGAACTAGCTAAATTGACAGATAACACTACATGGCAAGAAGCACATGCTGAGCGTGCCTTTTTAGCGGCTATGGATGGTGGCTGTCAAGTACCTATCGCAGGGTATGCTAAATGGAATGGGGAAAAAATTACACTGACAGGTTTAGTTGCAGCGCCAGATGCTTCGGTAATTTATAAAGAAACGGTAGTAGGTTCAAAACCAGAAGTGGCTGGAAAAGAGCTTGCTGCTATTTTAACGAAGCAAGGAGCCTTTGATTTAATCCAACGTGTGAAGGCAGAGCAAGATGCAAAATAATTTACCTTTAAAAGGTAAAAAAATAATTTTGACAGGTACATCTAAAACTTCAACAATTATTGATGACATAACAGCTTTAGGTGGCCAAGTAGTCATTACCCCATTGATTGAAACCTGCGAACTCATAGATAGAAATGATGATGTTCATTTAGAGTTTGCACGTCAATTTAAGTGGTTAATTTTTACGAGTCAAAACGCAGTTGATGCTTTTGCTAGTAAAATGAAACGATTTAATTTAAACGCAAGGCATTTTCAAGGGAAAATTGCATCCATTGGTACGAAAACAACTGAAGCATTAGAGCAGCTAGGGTTCCATGTTAGCTTTATGCCTTCAGTGTTTAGTGCTGATGTTTTTGTCAAAGAATTTCCAAGTGTGGCGGTAGGCAATCCAACATGTTTATTTATTCGCGGTGAAAAAGCGAAAAAGACATTAAAGGAAGGTTTACCGTTGGAACTTAAGGAATGGACGGTCTATGAAACAATTGAACGTCACGACCAAAAACAAGTAATTATCAACACTATTCGTTCACACGAGGATGTAACAGTGATTTTTGCTAGTCCATCTGCTGTTGATGTATATGCGATGGATGTAGCATCAGTAATTGGCTGGGAGGCCACCCGTGTGGCGGCAATCGGTCATATTACAGAGGCAGCAATTTTAAACCACGGTGCTACTGTGGATGTTATGCCTAGTGTGTATACAATGCAAGCAGTCATCGAGGAAATAATGAAAGAAGAGGAAAGAAAATGACACAATTACAATTTCAAAGACATCGTCGCTTGCGTTCGAGTGCAGCGATGCGATCTATGGTAAAAGAAACTTACTTACACAAAGAAGACTTAATTTATCCGATTTTTGTCATTGAAGGCGAAAATATTAAAAAAGAAGTTCCTTCTATGCCGGGAGTTTTCCAATTTTCATTAGACAACCTTGGTGTTGAAATTGATGAAGTTGTGACTTTGGGGATTCCAGCAGTTATTTTATTCGGCTTACCAGCTGAAAAAGATGCGGTTGGTACAGGTGCATTCCATGATCATGGTATTGTGCAAGAAGCTACACGTCTTATTAAAGCGCGTCATCCTGAACTTTTAGTTATTGCGGACACATGCCTTTGTGAATTTACCGATCATGGTCATTGTGGCTTAATTGAAGGCGAACAAATTTTAAATGATCCATCGCTAGATGTTTTAGCGCGCACAGCGGTATCTCAAGCAAAAGCAGGCGCAGATATTATTGCACCCTCTAATATGATGGATGGTTTTGTTTCGGCAATTCGTGCAGGTTTAGACGAAGCGGGCTTTGAAAATGTGCCGATTATGTCATATGCAGTAAAATATGCTTCAAGCTACTATGGCCCATTCCGTGATGCAGCTGACGGAGCACCACAATTTGGCGATCGTAAATCATATCAAATGGATCCATCGAACCGTATGGAGGCATTCCGTGAAGCAGAATCAGACATTGCAGAAGGTGCGGACTTCTTAATCGTTAAGCCAGCACTTAGCTATTTAGACATTATTCGTGATGTGAAAAATAACTACCCATTACCGATTGTTGCCTATAATGTTTCAGGTGAATACGCAATGATCAAAGCAGCAGCGATTAATGGCTGGATTGAAGAGAAAAAAGTAGTGCTTGAAACATTACTTAGTATGAAACGTGCTGGTTCTGATTTAATCATTACGTATCATGCAAAAGATGTAGCAAATTGGTTGGAGGGAAAATAAATGGCGCGTTCTTATGAAAAATCAAAACAAGCATACGCAGAAGCAGTAAATTTAATGCCGGGTGGTGTAAGTAGCCCAGTCAGAGCATTTAAATCTGTAAACATGGATCCAATTTTCATGGAATCTGGTCACGGTGCGATTATAAAAGATATTGATGGTAATGAATATATCGACTATGTATTATCATGGGGCCCGCTAATTTTAGGGCATACTCACCCCGAAGTAGTAAAAGCGATTGCTGAAACAGCAGCGAAAGGTTCTTCTTTTGGAGCACCTAGCTATACGGAAAATAGACTAGCAAAATTAGTGTTGGATCGTTTACCTGGAATGGAAATGATTCGTTTTGTGTCATCAGGGACAGAGTCAACGATGTCAGCCCTACGTGTAGCACGTGGTGTTACAGGGCGCGATAAAATATTAAAATTTGAAGGCTCATATCATGGACATGGTGACTCGTTACTTATTAAGGCAGGATCTGGTGTGGCAACATTAGGTTTACCTGATAGCCCTGGTGTACCAGCAGACGTTGCTCGTAACACATTAACAGTGCCATACAACGATTTAGACGGTGCAAAACAAATTTTTGAAAAATTCGGTGCTGAACTTGCGGCAGTCATCGTAGAACCAGTAGCAGGAAATATGGGTGTCGTTCCACCACAACCAGGCTTCCTGCAAGGTTTACGTGATTTAACAAAAGAGCATGGTGCACTCCTAATCTTCGATGAAGTTATGACTGGATTCCGTGTGGACTATGGCTGCGCACAGGGGTATTTTGATGTAACACCAGATATGACAACTCTAGGTAAGGTTATTGGCGGAGGTCTTCCTGTTGGTGCATTCGCTGGTAAAAAAGAAATTATGGAGCAAGTGGCACCAATAGGTCCTATTTACCAGGCTGGGACATTATCAGGTAATCCTTTAGCGATGACAGCTGGTTATGAAACTTTGTCTAGACTTGATGAAAGCACTTATAAGTACTTTAAAAAATTAGGTGATCAACTAGAAACAGGCTTCCGAGCTGCCGCGACGAAATACAATATTCCACATACGGTAAATCGTGCTGGTTCAATGATTGGTTTCTTCTTTACGAATGAAGAAGTAATTGACTTTGCCTCAGCAAAAACGGCTGATTTACAATTATTCGCTGAATATTTCCGATTAATGGCCGAAGAAGGTATTTTCTTACCACCTTCTCAATTTGAAGGCTTATTTATTTCTACAGCGCATACAGAAGAGCATATAACAAAAACCGTTGATGCCTTCCATAAAGTCTTTGCACAACTAGCAAAATAATTTGTACTTAGAGCCATCCATTTTGGGTGGCTTTTTTTTGTCAAAATTATAACTTTCAGCATAGCCAATTTGTGGACAAAATCATATATAATAAAGCTATTCAGAAAAGAAAGTAGTGGTTTTAATGGCAACAGGCACACATATAGTAGAAGTACCCGTAGAGATTGAAAATGTATGGGATTTCGTTAGTGATATGGAAAAATGGGCAAAGCTTGTCCCAGGTTATAGCGCGCATACGATGATAGATGATAAAAATTCTACATGGACATTTAAAGGTAATGTTGGTGTACTGAAAAAAACAGTAGAAGTAGAGATTACTATTTTAGAGTGGGCAGCACCTTCAAAAGTAACGTTTGAATTAAAAGGTATCTCTGATAATTTCACAGGAAACGGCTATTTCCTTGCTGAAAGCATCGACGCACAAAATACAAGAATGACAGGCTTTTTAGAAGTAACAGCAGGCGGATTGGCAGGACCTGTTTTAAATCCAATTTTTAAACCGATTGTACCGAAAGCAACTCAAATGTTAACAGATCGAGTAGCTAATAAAATAAAAATGGTAAACGTATAAAGAAAAACTTTACTCGCAGGAGATTTCCGATCACCAAGCACATGTTTATGTTGTTATTGCAGTAGGTGTCGAAATCTCATACTGCCTTTATGCCACATTAGAAGTCATGGTAATATTTTGTACGCACAAAGTATAAAACAGAGCTGTTCCAAAAGTGAAAATAGCATGCTAGGAGTACTTCCTAGTATGCTATTTTTTAATATAAAGGTAAAAATCCACGGAGACTTCTGATGCCGCTCATGCCTTGCTCACGGCAAAAGTAAAGCAAAATCATATTGTTTGAGGGACTTTCCCCACTCAAGATGATAGATGACAACAGGAGGCCAATCAACTGACCGTAAAAGCCCGATTGTTTCAACTAATAATCAGTGGGGGGAAGAACCCCCACTGAGTGAAGTTTCACTGTATCCGAAAGAAAAAGCAACATTTGAACGGAAAAAATATCGCGAAACAACAATATCTAGCTTCATCTAAAGCATACAACCTTCTTGAAAGTCATATGATGCAAAGGGAGGGATTATTATCGAACAGAAAACTTGGAATATGCGTGAGACATTTTGTTTTCCAGGGTATGGTTGCCCAACAGAAATTGCAGCTGTACAGATTAAGCCACAGTGGCAAGCTACGCAGCTAGATGATTCAGTACGTTTAGTCGGTATTTACCATATTACTTCACATGTTCGCTTTGATTTTCAAGACTTGCAAAATTTTATGGATGTTGAAGATCTAGTTAAAATTGATGCGCTTGATATTCAAGGTGATACAGGATATTTTGAATATGCTGTACCATTACATGTCGATTTACCGAAAGATGCCGCTATTGAAGATTTAATGGTGAAAGACGTTCGTCCGACACTGGCCAATCAAATGTGTCAGTTGGAATGGACAGTTACAAGTATTTTTAGTGAACCAAAGCTTGTAGTAGAAAAAGCCTTAGTTTTAGAAGAACCGGTTGCTCCTGTAGAAGTGGCTGTTCATGTAGAGAAGGCTGCTCCTGTTGAGCAAAAGATAGTGTTAAGGGAATCTTCTAGTCACACTGCTGTGCGCGAGTCCAGCTCTTGGGATGAAGTGCCAACAATGATTTGGGATTTAACAGAAAATTACACACCGTTAAAAGTCCGCGCTTCAAATGATATCATTTAAAAGTAAATAGCAAAGAAGAAGCAGTAGCAATAAGAAGATTAAATCGCCAGAAGTTGGTACGATGATGATACGCACAAACTGAAATGCACAAATCGGTATAATAATCGTTCTGCAGTAGAAACGAATTTGTCGTAGCCAAGGTGGTAAAAACCAGGGATTGTATTTACGTCGTCGCATATGAATATTCACTTCCTTTTCTATTTACTTTTTACAGACTAGCTAAAAATAACTAAATCACTTGAAAAAGTGCACGATTTTGCGTTACAATGTGGAAAGTCGAATATAGATGCTATGACAGGGAAGAGTAAATTATTCGCACATTTTTAGAGAGGAAACGGTAGCTGAAAAGTTTCTATTTGTGCATAATTGAACGTAGCCTTCGAGCAGCTTTAGTGAACTAACAGTAGTTAAAGCCGGTTAAACACCGTTATCGAATTAAGAGCCAGTAGAAGTAAGCATAAGTAAATCAACTATCATTCCATTTCGGGTGACTAGGGCTAGCAAAAAGCGCTGTCAGACAAGAAATGAGGATGTACGCGATTGCTTAACTTAGCCCTGCTGGAATTAAAGGTGGTACCGCGAACTAAACTCCTTCGTCCTTTTGTAGACGCTAGGAGTTTTTTTATTGTCCAAAAATCATGTTTAAACATTTCTTGGCAATAAAGCCTCTAGTAGATATTCAGATTTTCAAAGGAGTTCATTGTGTAAACACAATGGAAAATCTGGACAGCAAAATCGTTTTAGCTAATTTGATGTATATCAAAAATTTTTAGTCAACAGGAGGAGTCAAGATGACAGAAAACATTTCAATGCCAACGAAATACGATCCACAGTCAATTGAAGCGGGGCGCTATGAATGGTGGTTACAAGGTAAATTTTTCGAAGCACAACCAGACAGTGGGAAAGAGCCATATTCAATCGTTATCCCACCACCGAACGTAACAGGGAAATTGCACCTTGGTCATGCGTGGGATACAGCTTTACAAGATATTTTAACTCGCATGAAGCGTATGCAAGGCTATGATGCACTATGGTTGCCGGGTATGGACCACGCTGGGATTGCAACACAAGCAAAAGTGGAGGCCAAACTGCGAGAAGACGGTATTACACGTTATGATTTAGGACGTGAAAAATTCCTCGAAAAAACATGGGAATGGAAAGAAGAGTATGCAGGACATATCCGTCAACAATGGGCGAAGCTTGGCCTAGGGTTAGACTATTCTCGTGAGCGTTTCACACTCGACAAAGGCCTATCGGATGCTGTTAAAACTGTATTCGTTCAATTATATGAAAAAGGGTTAATTTATCGTGGTGAACGTATTATTAACTGGGATCCTGCTGCAAAAACAGCGTTATCAGATATTGAAGTTATCTACAAAGATGTTCAAGGTGCATTCTACCATATGAAATATCCATTAGCAGATGGTTCAGGATACGTGGAATTAGCGACAACACGTCCAGAAACAATGCTAGGTGACTCAGGCATTGCGGTTCATCCGAAAGACGAGCGCTACCAACATTTAATTGGAAAAACAGTTATTCTACCGATCATTGGCCGTGAAATTCCAATCGTAGCAGATGACTACGTAGATATGGAATTTGGTACTGGGGTAGTAAAAATGACACCAGCCCATGATCCTAACGACTTTGAGGTCGGCAACCGTCATCACTTAGAACGCATTCTTGTGATGAACGAAGATGGGACAATGAATGAGCTCGCTGGCAAATATAACGGAATGGATCGTTTTGAATGCCGTAAGCAAATTGTTGCCGACTTACAAGAGGCTGGTGTGTTAATCAACATCGAAGAGCATATGCATTCAGTAGGTCACTCTGAACGTTCTGGTGCTGTTGTAGAGCCGTATCTTTCAGCACAATGGTTTGTTAAAATGCAACCACTTGCTGATGCTTCATTAGCGCTACAACAAGACGAAGAAGGCAAAGTGAATTTCGTTCCAGCTCGCTTTGAAAACACATATTCTCGCTGGATGGAAAATATCCGTGACTGGTGTATTTCACGCCAATTATGGTGGGGCCATCAAATTCCAGCCTGGTATCACAATGAAACGGGTGAAATTTATGTGGGTAAAGAAGCACCAGCAGACGCAGAACATTGGACGCAAGATGAAGATGTCTTAGATACATGGTTCTCAGCTGCACTATGGCCATTTTGTACAATGGGTTGGCCAGACGAGGCAAATGAAGAGTATAAGCGTTACTACCCAACAAGTACGCTTGTAACAGGCTATGACATTATTTTCTTCTGGGTATCTCGTATGATCTTCCAAGGTATTGAATTTACTGATCAACTTCCATTTAAAGACGTATTAATCCACGGTTTAGTACGTGATGGAGAAGGTCGTAAAATGAGTAAATCGCTAGGTAACGGTGTAGATCCAATGGACGTTATTGAAAAATACGGTGCCGATTCGTTACGTTACTTCTTAGCAACAGGTTCATCACCAGGGCAAGACTTACGTTATACAACAGAAAAAGTAGAATCAGTTTGGAATTTTGCTAATAAAATTTGGAATGCTTCTCGTTTCGCGTTAATGAATATGGACGGCATGACATATGATGAAATCGACTTAACTGGCGAAAAATCAGTGGCCGATAAATGGATCTTAACTCGTTTAAATGAGACAATTGAACGTGTGACATCGCTTGCTGAGCGATATGAATTCGGTGAAGTAGGCCGCGAGCTTTACAATTTCATCTGGGATGATTTCTGTTCTTGGTATATTGAAATGGCGAAATTACCAATGAATGGTGAAGATGAAGCAGCGAAGAAAACTACTCGTTCTATTTTAGCTTACGTATTAGATCAAACAATGCGTCTATTACATCCATTTATGCCATTTATCACGGAAGAGATCTGGCAACACTTACCACATGAAGGTGAGTCTATTACAGTGGCTGCATGGCCAACTGTACGCACGGATCTTCATTTTGCGGATGAAGCGGACAATATGAAGCTCCTTATGGATATTATACGTTCAGTGCGTAATATACGTGCGGAAGTAAATACGCCAATGAGCAAAAAAGTACCATTATTCATTTCTGCAAAGGATGCAGCTACGGTTGCCGTTCTTGAAGCAAATAAAGCATATCTTGAAAAATTCTGTAACCCTGAGTCGTTAACAATCGGTGAAGGCTTAGAGACTCCTGATCAAGCTATGACAGCAGTCGTGACTGGTGCTGAGCTATTCCTTCCACTTGTAGGTCTCATTAACCTAGAAGAAGAAATCAACCGTCTAGAAAAAGAATTAGAAAAATGGGCAAAAGAAGTGAAGCTTGTTAGTGGTAAGTTGTCAAATGAGAAATTTGTTTCAAAAGCCCCAGAAGTTTTAGTCAATGCAGAACGTGAAAAATTAGCAGACTATGAAGATAAACATGCTGTAGTATTAAAACGCTTAGAAGAACTAAAAAATATGTAATCATATAAGGCAGTGGATGACGAATAAAGTCATCCATTGTTTTTTCTTTTTTTGAATCAAAAGGTACATAATGATTTTGGGTAAATTAAATAGTAGGATTTAAAATGATTAGTATAATAAGTGAAGGCAAACCATTCAAAAGGGTGGAATGCAAAACCTAGGGTCTAAAGCGAAGAGATATACAATCTTTCATGCTAGGATGGCCTGGTTGCCAATTGATGAGATATTTATAAAATCTATGCCTTTCATAGTAACTTGTAAAACACACACAAACACACTTTAGTAGTGATTTTCTGTGTGTTTTTAAATTGTGTACGAATTGTGTGGGTGCCAGGCACCTTTTGTACTAAAATAGAGATATCGCAGTTAGAGGGAGTGTTTCTTGTGTTTTCATCGATGAAAGCTTGTACAGATTTTATTTTTACATTAAAGGCAGTAGACCATAAGCGTGCGCCACTCGTTATGATGCGCGAAGTTTTAGCACGTTTGGATAATCCACAGGAAAAGCTACAAACGATTCATATCGCAGGTTCAAACGGCAAAGGTTCAACGGTAACTATGATGCGGGAAATATTAATAGAGGCTGGATACACTGTAGGGACTTTTACATCTCCACATTTAGAGTGTGTCAATGAACGAATGACTATTAATGGAAAACAGATTCCAGACGCACAATTTTTAAGGTATATGAACAACATTGCTGCAATCGTTGAGACGAATTATGATGGGGACTATCCTAGTTTTTTTGAGGTCGTAACACTTATCATGTTCCAGTATTTTGCGGAGGAAGCCGTTGATTTTGCACTTATTGAAACGGGTCTTGGTGGCCGCTTAGATGCAACGAATGTTATTACGCCACTAGTGTCAATCATTACGACCATTTCATTGGAGCATACAGCGTTTTTAGGAGATACTTTTGCGAAAGTAGCCTTTGAGAAAGCAGGCATTATAAAAGAAGGCGTGCCTGTAGTAGTAGGTGTAAAAAATGGCGAGGCATTTGCAGTTATTAAACAAGCTGCACTAGAACGTCATGCTGAATGTCACGTTATTGGAAAGGACTTTATCGTAAATGCAAATAAGCAAGAAGTTGCTATGCAGCACTTTAGTTACCGCAAAGCCGATGTTGAGATAAACGATATTCAGTTGAAAATGGCTGGACCACATCAAGTAGCTAATGCAAGCCTGGCAATCACTGCTATACTATTATTACAGGAAAAGGGACATCTTGAAGTATCACAGACATCCATACTTCATGCATTGCAAAAAGCGCAATGGCCAGGCCGCTTTGAACAATTTACCGACAATATAGTACTAGATGGCGCCCATAATTCAGAAGGCACAGCTGCTCTAATTCACACACTACAAGTTGTATATCCCAATCAACATTATGGGTTTATTTACGCAGCGTTATCTGATAAAGATCATGCGCATAGTATTGCTTTAATGGATGCAGTTGCAACAGCTATGTCATTTACACAAATAGACCTACCGAATGCTATGCCTGCAGTAAAATTAGCTGCTTTGTCACAACATCCCGATAAGGAATATAGTGAAAATTGGCGGGATATGGTCCGTGCAGTTATACAAAAAAAGAAGGAACAAGATATTGTGGTCATTACAGGTTCGCTCTATTTCATAGCTGAAGTGCGACAATGGCTACAGGAGGAAGAGCGATGATTCCGAAATTTGATATTTATAAAGAAAAGTGGGCTGTAAAAAGCGATGATGTCATCAAACCAGGTCTTGCTGCGATTGAAGAAGCATTGGCGCTTGTGGGCAGTCCAGAGAAAAATCTGCAAATTGTCCATTTAGCTGGCACGAACGGCAAAGGCTCAACACTTACATTCATAGAGTCAATTTTAAAGGAACATGGATTACGTGTTGGCAAATTTATGTCTCCTTGCATTTTAGATGTTCATGACCAAATTCAAGTAGCGAATCGACCTATTTCAGCTGAAGAGATGGACCGGGTGTTTCAACAAATGCAATTAGCGGGACTGAGTGGTAAGTTAACAGATTTTGAGCTCCTTACTGCTGCGGCATTTTTACATTTTGTTAATAGTAATGTGGATGTGGCTATAATCGAAGCAGGGATGGGTGGTTTATTGGATAGTACGAATGTGGTGACGCCAATTGTTTCGATTATTCCGAGCATCGCGTTAGAGCATACGACCTATTTAGGTAATACTATTGAGAGTATTGCTCATCATAAAGCAGGTATTATTAAGCAGCACCAGCCTGTTATTATCGGTGATCTACCGCTTGAAGCGAAGGCAGTTATCTATGAAAAAGCACGTATGAAACAAGCGACTGTTCTTGAACTAGGTCATCAATTTAATGTAGAGCATACGAAGCATGGTGAGTGTTATACGAATGATGAAAACGGTTTGCGTATAGCCAATCTATTGCGAAAAATGAAAGGGCCGCATCAAGCAAATAATATGGCCCTAGCCATTACTGCGTTTTTTGAAGTGGCAACTGCATTGGATGTACCAATAAGTATACAAGGTATTCAAAATGGTATTAATAAGGCGAAAATATTAGGGCGCTTTGAAGAAATCATGCCCTATATTATATTAGACGGTGCACACAATCCAGCGAGTGCGGAAAAATTGGTCGCTACAATTCGGCAGGAATTCCCAGAGGAGATGATTACTTTCGTTATGGGCATTCTTGCAGATAAAGATGTAAAAAAGGTACTCAATCAGTTAGAACAAGTGAGTGATTGCTTTTATTTTGTTGATTTCTACAATCCGCGTGCCATGTCGGCAAAAGATATGGTGGAACTCTCTAGCGCTTCTCAAACAGAAGTGTTAAGTGATTATGTTCAATTTTTACAAACACAATCGGAAAATAACTGCAGAACTGTAGTATCTGGTTCATTGTACTTATTAACAGAAGTACGTAACAGATTAATTGGAAACAGCTAAAGTGTGGTTCTGTAGCCACACATCATGAGAAGCAGCACCTTTTACAATTAAATGCACCCTCAATTTTTATGTTGAGCCTTTCACAATATGTCTGTGGAAGGCTTTTGTCATTTTTTAAGTTCAGAAAATGGCATTCTCCTACTTGACTCGGGCGGATGTAGCTTGTAGCCGAGCGTTAAGGCAGTTTGGAAAGCGAGTGGCTTTTTCCGGACTTGAATATTCTTACTTTCTATAGTTTTTAGCCTTCCATAATATGTCTGTGGAAGGCTAAAAGGTCTTTGCAAGGAGGTAATTACACACATCTTCATATTGAAATTTATTTTTAAAAGTGCAAAAGAGAGGATGCCTTCATGAAAATATGGCGTAACAACGATAGGCTGTGGTAAAACTTTTGCCAACATTGTAGGCAATTTATATGTTGAAACCTCCAAAAATACTATTAATTGAAATGCAGTAAATTAGCATTTTCACATATTTTTAAACATATACTAATATGAAATCATAGACGACAATAGTCTTGTCTTTTTTTATGTTTATTTTGATACGTTAAGGAAGAGGTGAAGGACGTATGAAAATTGTTAGTCAGGTAATAAAAAAACAAGTATTTCGCGCAATGCTAATTGGGGGTATTGTAGGACTATTTGGTGTTGCCATATTTTTAGGAATTCTCCAAGCAAGTACTCAGTTTTCTTTAAAGCAAGATAGTGAAGTAGCAAGTGAAGGTGCACAGAAAGAGACAATTCCGACAGCAGGTGGTACCGCAAACGCGTCGATGCTGTATGCAAGTCAAGCAGGTGTATTTTCTAATTATGAAAGTGCAAGTGCATTTTTAGCAGAATATCCAGCATTAAAAGAAAGCGCCATTGTAGAGGTAGATGGCAAATATTATGTTTGGACAAGTATTGCGATAGAGGAAAGTCAACTCGTTTTTTTAGAAGCTCCTGCCACATTTAAAAAAGTGTTTAGTGTTACTGGTGATAGCTGTAAAGAAGCAACGATTAAAGAACTTCCGGTCGTGTTTGCTGATAAAAAGGCTACAAAATTAAATTTTAAGGACAACGCAAAAGATTCAACGCTGCCTCCTGATTGGCAAACTGTAGGTGCAGCAGTTTCTTCTATTTCCAACGATATAAACATCATTCGCTTACATTTATTTGCTCATTATAAGAAGAATAATACTTGTCTCCAAATTAAATTTTGACTATGAAATATAGTGAAATAGGCATTATCTTCATTTTTTGAAAATTTTCAAATACCTAATTCTCCGTTATGATAAGTATAAGGAGGAATGGTGAGATAATGTTTACAACAAGACACAAGCTAGTACTTGCCTCTGCTTCACCACGCCGAAAGGAATTGCTTGCTATGCTAGCGCTTCCCTTCGATATTGTTACGAGTGAAGTAGAAGAGACAAGCGTCCAAGCAGCAACAATGCAAGATTATGTAAAAGGTGTAGCACTTTTAAAAACACGCGATGTAGCAAAAAAAGTGCCGAATGCAACGATTATTGGTGCAGATACTATCGTAGTTTTTGACAATGAGCTACTGCATAAGCCAAAAACACGTGAGGAAGCGATTTCTCACTTAACACGATTATCAGGTGCCCGTCATGCGGTTATGACAGCAGTTGCTATTATTAATCCTGATGGACAAGAAACAACATTTGTAGAACAAACAACTGTTGTCTTTAACGAATTATCACAGGAGCTTATCGAAGCATATGTAGCCTCAGGAGACCCTTTTGATAAAGCGGGCGGTTATGGCATTCAAACTGCTGGTACCCTTTTAGTTAAGCAAATTGAAGGTGATTATAACAATGTTGTTGGCTTACCACTTGCAGCGTTGTTTACGCAATTGGTAGCACTTCATATTATCCAATTTGCGAGGGAGTGAAGATTTTTGCCAACAGATGTATTACCAAGCATGATGATACGAGATGTGCATATTGCAGATCGACCACGTGAGAGACTGTTAAGACAAGGAGCCATGAGCTTATCGAATCAGGAGTTACTGGCTATTTTACTAAGGACAGGAACGAAAGAAGAGTCGGTTCTTGTCCTTGCGAATCGTGTATTAGGTGCTTTCGAGCATTTACATCATTTAAAGCATGCGACGATTGAAGAAATGGTGGCTATTAAAGGAATTGGAGAGGTGAAGGCAATTCAGTTATTAGCTGCGATTGAGCTAGGCCGACGCTTAGCTCAAAAGCACAATGATGAAAAATATACGATTCGATCCCCGCAAGATGCCGCTGCGTACTTGATGCCTGATATGACTTCCCTTAACCAAGAACATTTCGTTGCGCTCTTTCTAAATGTGAAAAATCAAATTATTCATAAACAGACAATTTTTATAGGTAGCTTAAATGCCAGCATCGTCCATCCAAGAGAAATTTTCCGAGAGGCTGTAAAACGTTCAGCTGCTTCTCTTATTTGCGCGCACAATCATCCTAGCGGCGTACCGACACCGAGTCCAGAAGATATTGAGGTAACAAAGAGAATTCAGGAAGCGGGCTATATTATTGGCATTGAATTGATTGATCATGTTATCATTGGTGATCATCAATATATAAGTTTAAAAGAAAAAGGGTATTTTTAGCTCTGCAAGCAATTTTGCAGAGCTTTTTGAGGTCATTAACTAAGAAGAAATAACACTGATGTGGAAGAACTTAAATTTCTAGCAATATATTGTCACGCCACTCAAGCCTAAGCAATTTGCGCAAGTCATTGTTGGCAGTCTGATGTTCTTGAGACAATGAAAATTAATGGTCATTAATTTAATTGCGAACCTTTTTTGATGAATGACGTTAATGTAGTTGGTAGAAATAACTTTATGATTCACAAAAATTGGTAGCCTATTAGACGTTGTCTTAGATGAATAAAAATTATATGCTAATCTATACGTACTATTTTAAGTTTAAGAGGGATGAAAATAGTATATTTTCCGCAAGATGAGGTGTATGGCACTATAAATTCTTGGGTTTTTCCGTTATAATGAACGGTATGATTTTATGTCAACGAAAGTATGGCTTAAATAGAAAGGGAGTACACAATTTGTTTGGATTAGGTAGTAAAGATGTCGGGATTGACCTCGGCACAGCGAATACATTAGTGTTTATTAAAGGGAAGGGAATCGTTCTACGCGAACCTTCAGTCGTAGCAAAAAATACGAAAACTGGCGATATCGTCGCAGTTGGTAATGATGCAAAAAATATGATAGGACGTACACCTGGCTCAATTGTAGCCATTCGTCCGATGAAAGATGGCGTTATTGCTGATTTTGATATTACAACAGCGATGATTGAGTATTATTTAAAAGAGGCTTCTAAAAATTCTGGTGGGAATTGGAAGAAACCGAATATAATGATCTGCGTGCCTTACGGAATTACTTCTGTGGAACAACGTGCGGTCATCGATGCGTCACGTCAAGCGGGTGCAAAAGAGGCTTTCACGATTGAAGAACCTTTTGCGGCAGCTATTGGTGCGAACTTACCAGTATGGGATCCAACGGGTTCAATGGTAGTCGATATCGGTGGTGGTACTACAGAGGTAGCTGTTATTTCGTTAGGTGGTATCGTAACAAGTGAATCGGTACGTGTCGGCGGGGATGCAATGGATCAAGCAATCATTTCATATATCCGTAAATCATATAACTTAACAATCGGGGAACGTACTGCAGAGGCTGTCAAAATCGAGATTGGTACAGCATTTGCTGAGGGTCCTGAAGAGAAAATGGAGATTAGAGGTCGTGACCTATTAACTGGTTTACCAAAAACGATTGAAATATCATCTCAGGAAATTTCAGAATCATTACGTGAAGCAGTATCATCCATTATTGATGGTGTGCGAAAAACACTAGAACAAACTCCACCTGAATTGTCTGCAGACGTGATGGAACGCGGCATCGTGCTAACGGGTGGTGGAGCACTTTTATCTAATTTAGATAAAGTCATTAGCCGTGAAACGAATATGCCCGTATTTATCGCAGAAGATCCATTAGACTGTGTTGCTATTGGTACAGGTAAGGCTTTAGATAATATTGATTTGATTCGTCGACAACAAGTAAAAGGTTAAGGAGGTTTAGGCAATGCCACATTTTTTTTTCAATAAGAAATTAATATTGCTGCTCGTGGGCATGGTTTTTCTTGTGGCATTGATTAGCTTCTCATTACGTGATCGAACGAATGCAACTTTACCAGAGCAAATTATTAAAGATACTGTCGGCGTCGCACAATCCATTGTTGCGAAGCCGGCGAATTATATTACGGGTATTTTTAACGATATTGACTCCCTCTTAAACACGTACGAAGAAAATAAACGTTTAAAAGCGCGCTTAGAAGAATTTGCAGCTGTACAAACCGAAGCATTGGCTATGAAAAAAGATAATGATAAACTTAAAGAGCTCCTCGATAAAAAGGAAAGTTTAAATGCATTTAATCCAATTCAAGCAACGGTTATTGCTAGAAATCCTGATCAGTGGGAAGAGAAGATTATTTTAAATAAGGGTTCCTCTCATGGTGTGGAAAAAAATATGGCAGTTATGACAGCGAAAGGATTAGTCGGTAAGATTACTTTAGTGACTCCTTTCACCTCTGAGGTAGAGCTTTTATATACAAATAATCCAAACTATCGTGTTTCTGCGATGGTTTTAGGAGAAAAAGAAGCATACGGTTTAATCGAGGGCTTTGATAAAGAGCGTAATGAACTCATTATGAAGCGAATCGATTCAAGTTTAACAGTTAAAGAAGGCGAGCAGGTAGTTTCATCAGGACTTGGCGGTATTTTCCCAAAAGGAGTGCCAATCGGAGAAATTACTGAAGTAAGTACAGATGATTTTGGCTTAACGAAAATGGCCTATGTTAAACCATCAGCTGATTTTTCAATTATAGATCATGTTGTCATTGCGAAACGTACAACGACAGTAATTGATGGTTCCGATGGCAAGGCAACGAATGAGGATTTATCAAATCCGCAAAAGGCGAGTGAGGAGGAGGCTGAATGATGGTTCGATTTCTCATCCCCTCTGTGGCGGTTTTGTTATTTTTACTAGAACCAGAGTTTGCTATGCTTTCACCAATTGAAGTGAAGGGGCACATTTTTTACCTAGTTCCTCGATTTTTAATCTTATATTTAATATTTATATCCATCTATTACAGCCGTCAAAGAGCGGTAATGTATGGACTTTTTTTTGGTGTCTTGTATGATGTGTTTTACATTGATATTATTGGATTATATTCTGTGCTTTATCCACTAATCTGTTTTTTAGCTGGTTCTATTGTAAAAATTATTCATCAGCACTTAGTTGTGACAACGACGATTTCAGTTGTTTTAGTAGCAATTTTAGAGTTTGTACTTTATCAATTCTTTTATCTAATAGATTTTACAACGATACCATTAACGGATTTCTTACGTTCACGACTACTACCAACGATCATTGCAAATGCGTTATTTTTAATGATTCTTGGTTGGGCCTTCAAATATTTAATTAATGCGCGTGTCTTACAGAGAGCACGTGAAGTTTCTTAATAAGAGCAACGTGAGGTGAGGCATTCATGAAAAAACAATTAGTTAATATGAAGGGGACAAAAGATGGTTTTGTTCTCCGCTTAGACGATCAGTGTGCGTATACCGAAATAATAGAAGAGTTAAAGAGAAAAGTTTCAGAAGGCGGTATCGATGGTAAAGTAGATGTACAATTACATTTAGGCAATCGATACTGTTCTGATGAACAAATAAAAGAGCTCGTGAAAATCGTTCAGGAAACGGAACAACTAATCGTATCTAAAGTGCAAAGTGATGTACTGACTGTCCATGAAAGCAACCAGAAAATGATAGAAAGTCAACAAGATACATATATAGGTGTGGTCAGATCGGGGCAAATACTCCGTTCTTCCGGGGACATTATTATTATTGGCAATGTCAATCCGAATGGACGTGTAGAAGCTGGTGGCAATGTGTATGTCCTAGGCAAACTAAAGGGAATTGTGCATGCTGGTGTACATGGTAATAAGGAAGCAATCATTGCTGCCTCTCGTTTAGAAGCCACACATATAATGATTGCCGATCAGGTTGAGGCAATGTCAGATGAGCATGTAAAAGCTATCAATCAAGCAGAGATGGCTTGTGCTTTTATCGGCTATGATGGGCGTATTACGTACGATCAAATTCATGCGTTAAAAAATATTCGACCATTGTTAAATGTGTCTAAGGGAGGAAGCTAGTGTGGGAGAAGCGATCGTCATAACTTCAGGTAAAGGCGGTGTCGGGAAAACGACGACAACGGCTAACCTTGGGACTGCATTGGCTCTACAAGGGAAAAAAGTATGTTTGGTTGATACGGATATTGGATTACGAAATTTAGACGTAATTCTTGGTCTGGAAAATCGTATTATTTATGATTTAGTTGATGTGATTGAAGGACGTTGTAAGATACATCAAGCTTTAATTAAAGATAAACGTGTTGATGACAAACTATTTTTACTACCTGCTGCTCAAACAACAGATAAAAATGCTGTGACACCTGAGCAGATGAAGAGCTTAATAGAGGAATTAAAAAGAGACTATGATTATATTTTAATAGACTGTCCAGCAGGTATCGAACAAGGCTATCGTAATGCTGTAGCGGGTGCAGATCATGCAATTGTAGTAACGACACCTGAAATTTCAGCTGTGCGTGATGCAGATCGTATCATTGGGCTGCTAGAGCAAGAGGAAATTACGGCACCCAAACTAATTATCAACCGTATTCGTCAGCATATGATGAAAAACGGTGATACATTGGATGTTAATGAAATTACAACTCATTTGTCGATTGATTTATTAGGTATCATCGTCGATAGTGAGGGTGTTATTTCGTCATCAAACAAAGGGGAACCAGTAGTGATGGACCCTGCCAATAAAGCATCTTTAGGTTATCGTAATATTGCACGACGCATATTAGGAGAATCGGTGCCGCTTATGGCAATTGAAGATGAGCATAGAGGGATGTTTTCAAAATTTAAAGCATTATTTTCAAGATAACGAAGACCTTTTCGTGCAATTGCGCGAAAGGTTTTTTCTTGTTTAGGAACTACAAAACAAGGAACTATCGAGTGTGTACGAGTACTTTAGCGTATTGATTTCTTGCAAGCATTCGTTACCTTAGGACAAGTTTTTTGTTAGCAACAATCGCGTGTGAATGTGCTTTTTTGTGCATGAACGGACATGCAACCTCATATAGTGTGAAAAAAGGATGAGGGCTTGTTTAAAAAATGGAAATGGATTGTCATGATATTACTCGTAGCTGCAATCATGCTCGTTATTCGTTTAGAAGATCAAGGTGTATTAGAAACACCTGTGAGAAAGCTTGTAACGACATCAGCAGATATAACCTATTTAAGTGAGCTTGGGAAAAGTTGGTTAAATAAAGAAGAGGAAACCATTATGGTATCCAGTGATGTAGGGCAAACTGAACTATTAACTTTCACCAATGCACAGGTTTTCAAAGAAGGTTTTATGATGCAGTATGATGTCGGGCTTCCTGTGTATGCTGGGCAGAGTGGACTAGTTGTTTTTACAGGTCATACAAAATATACAGGCAAAACGATGACCATAAGCTATGAGGATGGCACAACGGTATCCTATGGGATGCTCGATAGTTTAGCTCAATTGCCGTATACAACGGTGCAGGCAAATGATTTAATTGGCATGAAACAGGCTGGGCAACTGTACTTATCGATAGAAAAAGATGATACTCACTATAGTTTAGAACAAATAGTACAGTGGCTTCAAACAGAAAAAGATGAAGATTAAATTGCATATATTATGTATCCCTCTGGTATTTGTCATGATTTTAAGTGGTCAAATTGCTTACTATGCTATTATTCTATCCTCGTTACTCTGGCATGAAGTAGGGCATTTATTGGCTGCAAAAATTTGTGGTGTAAAGGTAAAATCGTGTGTCATTACACCGTATGGGGGGGAGATTGAATTTGATAATCCAGCGGTTGTGCAGGCAACATCACTACTATGGATTGCATTAGGAGGACCAATCGCTACGTTATTAGGGATTGGTCTCGCTTTTTTTATGCCCGAGCTACTTGCTACTAAACTTATCGAGGTACAGCTTGTATTGTTGGCTATAAATGTAATACCCATTCTTCCGCTAGATGGCGGAAGAATAATGATAGCATGTTTATTTTTATTTTATCCGACTGTGCGAGCATTTGAACATTACTACTCGTTTTGTCTTGCAATTGTGACGCTATTATTTATCATGACATTAGGTTACTTGCCACAGTCTATTTTTTTAGCTGTTCTTTGTCTATTTATATGGCTTCAAGTAATCAAAGAATGGAATTACCGAAAATATCGTTTAGCTTTTGAGAAATATGTTATGAACAGGTTGACTTGAGAAATTCCATATGGTAATATTTTAATGTTATTGTTTGTAGCACCCGTGCTACTACAACCGCTCTGGGAAGGTTAAAGTATCGTATGATCACCTTCATATACAGGCGAGTCTGAGTCTAAGAGGAGGTGCAGTAAAATGTACGCAATTATTGAAACTGGTGGTAAACAAATCAAAGTAGAAGCTGGTCAAGAAATCTATGTTGAGAAATTAGGCGTAGAAGCTGACGAAGTTGTAACTTTCGATAAAGTTTTATTCGTAGGTGGCGAAAACGTTAAAGTTGGAGCTCCATTCGTAGAAGGCGCTACAGTAACAGCTAAAGCTGTGAAAGAAGGCCGTCAAAAGAAAATCGTTGTTTTCAAATTGAAAGCTAAAAAGAACTACCGTCGTAAACAAGGTCACCGTCAACCTTACACAAAATTAGTTGTTGAGTCTATCAACGCTTAATTGTGAGGTGTAACGAGTGATACAAGTTACGATACATCATGATGAAAATAGACATGTGTCTGCATTTGAATTTTCAGGACATGCTGAGTACGACGAATCTGGTAAAGATTTAGTATGTGCGGGGGCATCTACCATTGCTATTGGTACGGTAAATGCTATTTATGCACTATTACAATTACAACCGGAAGTGGAACAAGCAGCTGAAGGTGGAGGCTATCTAAAGGTAGATTTACCAACAGATTTAGAGCCTGAAATTGATGCAAAACTACAATTAATTGTCCAAGTAATGACAGCTCAAGTGTATTCTATGGTGCAAAATTACGGGCAATATATCCAAATCAACTACAACCAAGTAGGAGGTGGAACAGAATGAAATTGTTATTAGCATTAGACCTTCAACTTTTCGCATCGAAAAAAGGGGTAGGTTCTACTAAAAACGGACGTGACTCTGAGTCTAAACGTCTTGGCGCTAAACGTGCTGATGGCCAATTCGTAACTGGTGGTTCAATTCTTTACCGTCAACGCGGTACAAAAATTTACCCAGGTACAAACGTAGGTCGTGGTGGTGATGATACACTATTTGCTAAAGTTGACGGCGTTGTTAAATTCGAACGCTTAGGTCGCGATCGCAAACAAGTATCTGTATACCCAGAAACTCAACAAGCTTAATTTTCATAAATATGATCATAAAGCGGAGGGCTGCATATATTGCAGTCCTTTTTTTTCTTCAAAAAGCATAATTGTTATGAGGAATTAAGAGAAAAAAACGTCAAAACTTGTTATACTAATGAAGATAACTTTATTGGAGTGAATGGAATGAACAGTCAATCACTAACCATTAGTGAAGTATTACGTTTTGCAAATCATGATTATGTGAATCAGCTTCAACTAATTCGCATGAATTTAGATTTAGGTAGAATCGATGAATCAAAGAAACTTATTCAAAATTTTTCTGAACAATTACGGGTGCTTTCTAGCATAAATCGACTACAGTTACCACAAACGATGGAGTGGCTACAAACAGCAAATTGGTGCTATCCTTCGTTACCAATGAAAATAAGTGGTGAGATTAACAAACCTGTCACGAATAATATAGATGCGGCAGTTGTAGAATACTTAAATAAAACAGTTATGCATGTTTATGATACATTAGATCCATTTACCGAACAGAGCTTAGCGATTGATGTGCGTGTTGACGCCCATACATTTGCTGTAACGTTCACCCTAAATGGACGCTGGAGTGCTGATGCATTCACCGAAAAAGGTTTGAAACAATTCGACATTCAAACAGTGGAAGAGACAAATACGTCTTGGATATATGTATTGAGTGCAAGCAGGGAGTGAATTAAATGTTTGTCGATCACGTCAAGATTTATGTAAAAGGTGGCGACGGTGGGGATGGAATGGTAGCCTTCCGTCGTGAAAAATTTGTACCGAATGGTGGTCCCGCTGGTGGCGATGGCGGTCACGGTGGGAACGTTGTGTTTCAAGTTGAAGAGGGTCTGCGTACGTTAATGGATTTCCGTTACAAACGTAACTTCAAGGCTGACCGTGGTGAGCATGGTATGAGTAAAGGGATGCATGGTAGACGCGCAGACGATTTAATCGTTAAAGTACCACCAGGCACAGTCGTAATGAACGAGGAAACAGGCGTTGTTATTGCCGATTTAGTCGAGCATGGTCAACAAGCGATTATCGCAAAAGCTGGCCGTGGTGGTCGAGGGAATTCTCGCTTTGCAACACCAGCCAATCCTGCTCCAGAACTTTCTGAAAAAGGTGAGCCAGGACAAGAATTAAATGTTATATTAGAGTTGAAAGTACTGGCAGATGTAGGTTTAGTAGGCTTTCCAAGTGTAGGTAAATCAACATTACTATCTGTTGTTTCTGCGGCAAAGCCAAAAATAGGTGCCTATCATTTTACAACAATCGTGCCAAATTTAGGTATGGTTGAAACAGATGATCATCGTAGCTTTGCAATGGCCGATTTACCAGGTTTAATCGAAGGTGCGCACGAAGGTGTAGGTCTTGGTCACCAATTCCTCCGTCATATTGAACGTACACGTGTTATCGTGCATGTAATTGATATGTCAGGCATGGAAGGTCGCGATCCTTATGAAGATTACTTAACAATCAACGATGAGTTAAAACAATATAATCTTCGTTTAACAGAGCGTCCGCAAATTATTGTGGCAAACAAAATGGACATGCCAGATGCAGAGGAAAACTTAGAAATTTTCCGAGAAAAAGTGGGCGAAGATGTAAAAATCTTCCCAGTATCTGCAGTTTCACGCCAAGGCTTAAAGCCGGTATTATTTGAAATTGCAGACTTACTGGAAGTGACTCCTGAATTCCCATTATTCGATGAGCTAGATGAAGAATCTGATGCAACGGTACTTTACAAACACCAATCTGAAGCAGATTCAATCGAAATCTCTCGTGATCCTGATGGTACATTCATTCTTGGTGGATATGCGATTGAGCGTATCTTCAAAATGACAGACTTCAGCCGCGAGGACGGTGTACGTCGTTTTGCACGCCAATTACGTGGTATGGGTGTCGATGAAGCATTGCGTGAACGTGGTGCACAAAATGGAGATATTGTACGCTTATTAGAATTCGAATTTGAATTTGTCGACTAAGAATAGGTTTTAGGGGGAAGAGTATGAAAAACGTTGCTAACCAGCGATATTATTTAGTTCGTGAAGACGTTTTGACAGATGCTATGCAAAAAACTTTGGAGGCGAAACACTTACTTTCAAGTGGTACGGTATCTTCCATATGGGATGCGGTAAAACAAGTGGATTTATCGCGTAGTGCGTTTTACAAATATCGTGATGCTGTTTTTCCTTTCCACTCTATTGTGCAAGAACGGATTTTAACAGTCTTTTTACAGCTTCAGGACCGTAAAGGAACACTTGCAAAGCTTTTAGAAACTGTAACAAACACGCATTGCAATATACTGACAATCCATCAAACGATTCCAATTCAAGGTCGTGCCAATGTTACACTGTCTTTAGATGTAACAAGTATGAGCTGTGAGCTTGATGATTTAATGCATCAGCTAAAGCGTTTAGATTTTGTAGAGTCTGCGGAAGTTATTAGTTCTGGCGCATTGTAAAAGGGGTGGCTCAGAGTTATATCTGAGTCACCTCGTTCTGTAGGCATGAAAACTTTTTCAAAGAAAGGGCTTGTCATAGGCCTCTTTCTTTTTTAGCAAGAGTTTTCGAAAAATTAAGACGGATGTATAGCTACCTATCGTAGCGAAGGAGGTAAATTCAATGACAGAGCAAAATTGGGAGAAACGAATCGCCTATTTAGGACCAGAGGCATCTTTTACATATTTGGCAACAAAAGCTATTTTTCCTACTGAATGGTTAGTCCCTTGTGCATCGATTCCAGAGTGTATTGAGGCAGTAGCAGAGGGAAAAGTTGATTTAGCAGTTGTACCACTAGAGAATGCGTTAGAGGGCTCAGTGCCATTAACCCTTGATTATTTATTCCATGAGGCGACACTTTATGTAACAGGTGAATTACAATTGAAAATTCAGCAACATTTAATGGTGAACAAAGCACAACAGGACAATTGGGAGTCCATCGAGGGTATATATTCGCACCCTCATGCGCTAGCTCAATGTCATAAGTACTTGTTCTATCGTTTCAGTGATGTTCCGTTACATCAAACAACATCAACAGCGGCAGCGGCAAAGTATGTCTCTGAAAATCCGACTGAGTGTATCGCAGCAGTGGGTAACGCGGTAGCGGCTGAAAGATATGGCTTAGACATCGTGCAATCAAATATTCATGATTTTCATTTTAACCATACTCGCTTCTTTGTATTATCAAAACAAAACAAGCGATTGCCGCAGGAATTATCAGATGGACAGGCAAAAACAACCTTCATGATTACTTTGCCAACGGACCGTTCAGGGGCGTTGCATCAGGTACTTTCAGTATTTGCATGGCGCCAGCTAAATTTAAGTAAAATTGAATCGCGTCCATTAAAAACAGGACTGGGTGATTATTTCTTTATGATTGATGTATTAGCCGATGAAAAAGAACCGATGATGCGAGGTGCTATGGAAGAGTTAGCAGCTCTAGGCTGTAAAGTGAAGTCACTTGGTACATACTTTACGTATCTAACATCAGACGAGGCTTAATATTGGTTAGGAGGGATTATAGTGGCTGGTGTTATTTTGTTTGACGGAGTTTGTAATTTTTGCCATAGCAGTGTACAGTTTGTTATTAAACGTGATCAGGCTGCTTATTTTCAGTTTGCCTCTATTCAAAGTGAGGTTGGACAGGAGATTCTGGCAACATATAAAGTTCCGGGAAACATAGATAGTGTTATTTTAGTAGAGCATGGGAAAGCTTATTTTGAATCCACGGCAGCTCTTAAAATTAGTCGGCGTTTAGATGGCTTGTGGCCTAGCTGTTATGCTTTCATTGTCATCCCTCCTTTTATCCGAAATGTCGTCTATAGAAAATTTGCTAAAAATCGCTATCGTCTTTTCGGTAAAAAAGAAGCGTGTCTATTACCAACACCTACTCAACGAAAAAGATTTCTCTAATTACGCTGGAGCGTCCAATTTTTTGGACAGCTCCGTTTTTGTGTGATGATCGGTCTGTAAATTAAGATGGCTCCTTATTATAGTATGTCATTTAATAATGATAATGATTTACTGGTAGATGCGCTTGGCAAGAGGATTCATACACCTGAAAATAACCGTTAAAAAGAGGAGTCCCATTTGCTTTTGGGATCCCTCTTTTTTAGAAAACATTCAATTTCATGTTATTTAATCTATTACTAGATAGCCCTTTTTTTGTAAGTTTTGTTCAATTAAATCTAAAATTTCTACAGATGGAGCAGAAATGACATGAAGATGTGTCCCGCCTGTTAGCGCAGATAAATAGCTCGCTTGTGTATCGTTAACACGTTGCACAAATTTTTTAACATCATGGCGATTAGATACCATAATGGAAGCTGTAATATCTCCATAAATGGGGTGTTCAACAATTACATTCTTCACTGTACCTCCACAATCCACAATCACCAGAAGCTCATCTTCTGCTTCTTCCGGCGTGTGAAAACATGGAATGGTACGTTCAACAGTTTGGTATAGTTGGTCTTGGTGCATATAAATATAGCCTTGGCTCGTTGCTATAATGGGTTCATTTCTAGCCTTTAATAAAGTTATATCATTGACAATGACTTGTCTTGAAACGTTTGCAAATTTAGCTAAGTCTGTTCCTGTTATAGGTGTATTGCTTTTTTTTAGTTGTGCTAGAATCTGCAGTCGGCGTTCTTCGCCTAACATTTTTTTCATAAGAGATCACCTCTGCCTGTAATGAAGGAAACGTATTCCTTAAGCATTAGTGTACCATGAAGCTTTTACAACATGCGTGAATTTTTTGTATCCAAATGAAACATTGAACATATGATACGAAGAGAAGAAGGGAGGAAAAAATTGCGTATTCATATTGTTCAAAAGGGAGATACATTGTGGAAGATTGCGAAAGAGTACGGCATTTCGTTTGAAGATTTGAAGCGGCTCAATGTCCATCTTGCCAACCCTGATTATATTGTACCGGGCATGGAAATTATTCTGCCTGAAAAAATACACAAGGAAACACATAACCAAGGAGCACATAACCAAGGAGCACATAACAAAGGACAGCAAAAGGAAACACCAATCCATAAAGAGATGCCTACTCATAAGCCTGTGAAAGAAAGTGTCAAAAAAGAGGTGCAGAAGCCTATGCCAGCGCCTCCTATTGTCGCACCGCCACCGATGCCAATGCCAGAGCCACAAATGATTCCAATACCATATCCAATACCTATGCCTATGCCACAACCAATGCCACAGCAACCAATGTGGGTGCCTCAACCAGTAGAGCTTAATTGGAATCAACAATTAGTCATGCCGCAAGTTGAGCATCCTGTTATACCACCAATTCAAATTCAACCACCAGCACCGCCACCTCCACCAGTAGCCAAACCGACACCGCCACCAGCACCGCCTATTCATGTCATGCCACAAATGCCAATGGTCCCACATTGTCCGAGTTGCCATCAGCCGGTGCATCATCAAATGTGGTGGCATCAAATGCCAATGCATCAAATGCCAATGCATCAAATGCCGATGCATCAAATGCCGATGCATCAAATGCCGATGCATCACATGCACCCACAAGTAGAGCCATGTTCAATGCCACAGCAACCAGCATCTTGCCCAATGCCAATGCCTGCAAGTGACGTTGCTGGTGCAGGTCATTTCTTAGAGTCAAGCACATCTCCATTCTTCCCTGTGAATGATGCACATGTTCAGCATCATTTTGAGCCAATGCCAGAGATGCAGATGGGGCAGTCCTGTGGTTGTGGTTCACAGCCAGCGATGATGCCAAATTGGCAATTTGACCAATGCAACTGTCCGCCACCATGTCCACCACCATGTCCGCCGCCGTGCCCAACATGTGGACCATGGATGTCCCCGCATTTTTTCCCAGGCGGGATGACGCCTTATCGATGGTAAAGCCTACATTGTAGAGGAAGTAAAGCCTAATATCTGGAAATATAATTACCGATCGAATAATTACTTTGTTAAAAGGGCGAAGCAATTAGAAGTAGCAGAAAAGGTGAGGGCAATTCATCGACAACTTGGACGTCTTGAACCCTCACTCGTCCTACCTTTAGTGCAAAGTGATGATGAGCAGCTTATTGTGCAATTGTGGCAAGAGGGGAGTCATAGTGCGAATTTTGCACATAAAATAGATCGTGAGCAATCACTTAAGCTATTAATGGCTTTACATGAGACACATAAAAAAATCGCATGGCAACGAGTGCCAGGTTTGCACACCTATTCACAGCTTTTAAAATGGCAAATGCGTCACATGCGTTTTAAAAGCAGACGAAATGATTTTCGTGCATTTTTAACGAAAGAAGAAGTAAATCAAATAGTACATTATAGTGAAAAGTCATTACAGTTAATTGCTATGGAGGATGTGCCAGAAAAAGATATTACGCTATTACATGGCGATGTCGTGCATCATAATTTTTTATGGTGTAGTGACGGAGAATTACGCTTAATCGATTTTGATTTAGCACATCTAGGAGAAGCTGATGATGAATATATTTTATGGTTACATCGTGTATTACCGGCAGTAGATTATGACCTAGGTAAAATTTTAGCTGAGTTACCTGAGCTCAAGGATTTAGATAAAAGAAAATACCATCGTTTAAAATTTCCTAATGAGTTACTACGAGAATGGCTTTTTGCAGTGGACTTACCTTTAGAGCAACAGCTTGTATTTTTAGATTATTTAATACCGTTTACTAAACGTGCCCTCACATACTGGCCGAAACTGTGGTACGATATTGATAGATTCATGAAAAAATGACCGTCTATGGGCGGTCATTTTTGTGTGTGAACGCCCACTATCACCATTTAATATAGTCGAGCATTCGTTCGCTATATGCTATAATCGAAGACGATGAATGTGAGGGATTTTATATGTATGATTATTTAAAAGGGCAAGTAATGCGTATTACCCCAGAATACATTGTGCTTGAGCAACAAGGGATTGGGTGGCAGTTGAATACACCTAATCCATTCGCGTTTCGTACAACGGCAACTGAACAACAAATATATGTCCATTTGCATGTTCGTGAGGATGCACAACTGTTGTATGGTTTTCCAAATTTAGATCAACGAGAGCTATTTCGTAAGCTTATTTTAGTATCAGGTATTGGGCCAAAGGGTGCGCTTGCGATTTTGGCAACAGGTAACCCGCAACAGGTGATAAGTGCAATAGAACGGGAAGATGAGACATTTTTAGTGAAATTCCCAGGTGTGGGCAAAAAAACGGCCCGTCAAATGATTTTAGATTTAAAAGGCAAGCTTGGTTCTTTACTAGATACCATCGATTTACCTAGTACAGATGATGAGTTACCATTATTTGGTGTGAATCCGCATAAACATGAACTTGAAGAAGCTCTACTTGCGCTTATGGCACTTGGTTATTCTGAAAAGGAACTGGAAAAAATTCGTCCACAGCTTGAGGATAATGATAAACTTGAAACGACAGACGCCTATATGAAACAAGCATTGCAATTACTATTGAAGATAAAATAAAGGAAGGAGGGCAAGTACATGTCAGAACGAATGATGGCTAGTGAAGCAGGAAGTTATGATGACCAGTTTGAATTATCTCTTCGACCACAAAGATTAGCGCAATATATTGGGCAGCATAAGGTAAAAGAGAATTTACAAATTTTCATTGAAGCGGCCAAATTTCGTCAAGAAAGTTTAGATCATGTGCTGTTATACGGTCCTCCTGGGCTTGGAAAAACAACTTTGGCTGCAGTCATTGCCAATGAAATGAATGTCAATGTGCGCATGACGAGTGGCCCTGCTATCGAACGACCAGGAGATCTAGCGGCGATATTAAGCTCACTCGAACCGGGAGATGTGTTATTTATTGATGAGATACATCGTCTGCCACGCGCGATTGAAGAGGTACTGTATCCAGCGATGGAGGATTTTTGTTTAGATATCGTTGTGGGTAAGGGGCCTGAAGCTCGTTCTGTCCGCCTTGATTTACCGCCATTCACACTTGTTGGTGCTACCACAAGAGCGGGCGCATTGTCAGCACCACTTCGAGATCGTTTTGGGGTGTTGCTGCGCTTAGAATACTACGATGATACGTCACTCGCTGAAATCGTTGTGCGAAGTGCACATTTATTTGCTGTGCATATTGAGCAAGTCGCTGCCGGTGAAATGGCAAGACGTTCACGTGGTACCCCCCGTATTGCCAATCGTTTACTGAAACGAGTGCGAGATTATGCACAGGTCCTTGGAGATGGTATGATAACGGAGGATCTTGCGAAGCAAGCACTGGAATTACTACAAGTCGATCCTAGAGGGCTAGACCATATTGACCATAAACTTGTGACCAATATGATTGAGCGCTTCCGTGGAGGTCCAGTAGGCTTAGATACACTCGCTGCTTCTATAGGCGAGGAACGTGTGACGATTGAAGATGTGTATGAGCCGTATTTGATGCAAATTGGTTTTATTCAACGTACCCCACGTGGTCGAGTAGCGACACATCTAGCTTACGAACATTTTGGATATGATTATCCCCAACA
This sequence comes from Lysinibacillus sp. UGB7, assembly GCF_049058285.1. Lineage (NCBI taxonomy): Bacteria > Bacillati > Bacillota > Bacilli > Caryophanales > Bacillaceae > Lysinibacillus > Lysinibacillus sp. UGB7. The sequence continues at coordinate 171,268 of NZ_JBMGUV010000004.1, read as the reverse complement.
AACATAGAAGAAGGAAGTTTTTTTAATGCGTGTAGAAGATTTTGATTTTGAATTACCAGAAGAGCTTATAGCGCAAACACCGCTTGTTGACCGTACAGCGAGCCGATTAATGGTGGTTACACCAGGATTAGAGGAAGTAGAGCATCATCATTTTGCACATATTTTAGATGAACTAAATGCAGGAGACTGCCTTGTGTTAAATGATACACGTGTCTTACCAGCGCGCTTAATGGGTGTGAAAGAGGAAACGGGTGCTCATATTGAGGTGTTGCTATTAAAGCAAATCACAGGAACGGATGAATGGGAAACACTTGTAAAGCCTGCCAAACGTGTGAAAGTCGGCACAGTTGTGACGTTTGGAGACGGTTTACTGACAGCAACTTGTACAGGTGAACTCGATCATGGAGGACGTTTGTTTGCCTTCAATTACGAAGGTATATTTTACGAAATTTTGGAGCAGTTAGGAGAAATGCCACTGCCACCATATATTCGTGAGAAATTAGATGACCAGGAGCGTTATCAAACCGTATATGCAAAGGAACGTGGCTCTGCGGCGGCACCAACAGCGGGTCTACATTTTACGCAAGAATTATTACAACAAGTGAAAGCGAAAGGTGTAGAAATCGTTTTCATCACACTACATGTTGGTCTTGGAACTTTCCGCCCTGTAAATGTAGACGCCATTGAAAACCACGAAATGCATGCTGAATTTTATAGTGTTACCGAAGAAGCAGCGGCGACCATAAACCGCGTGAAGATGAACGGTGGCAATGTCATTGCAGTAGGTACAACGTCTACACGTACATTGGAAACAATCGGCTCAAAATATGAAGGCGAAGTGCGTGCAGAACAAGGATGGACATCCATTTTCATTTATCCGGGCTATAATTTTAAAGTAGTAGATGGCTTAATTACAAACTTCCATTTACCTAAATCTACACTTGTGATGCTTGTTAGTACACTTGCGACAAGAGATACTATTTTAAGTGCCTATACACAAGCTGTAGAAGAAAAATATCGCTTCTTTAGCTTTGGCGATGCGATGTTTATTCGACCAAAAGGACTGTAAAGGAAACAAATCGAAGTACTGTTTTTACTTCAGATAAGAGAGGATTATTTATTATATGACACAACCAGCAATTCGTTATGAGCTACTCCATACTTGTAAGCAAACAGGGGCACGTCTTGGCATCGTGCATACACCGCACGGATCATTTGAAACGCCAGCATTTATGCCAGTCGGGACACAGGCAACTGTTAAAACGATGTCTCCTGAGGAATTAAAAGAAATGAATGCCGGCATTATTCTATCTAATACGTATCATTTATGGCTTCGTCCAGGTAATGATATCGTAAAGGAAGCAGGTGGCTTGCATAAATTCATGAACTGGGATCGCCCAATTTTAACGGATTCAGGTGGTTTCCAAGTGTTTTCACTTAGCCAATTCCGTAAAATTGAAGAAGAAGGCGTACATTTCCGTAACCATTTAAACGGGGACAAGCTATTTTTAAGTCCAGAAAAAGCAATGGAAATTCAAAATGATCTTGGTTCAGATATTATGATGGCGTTTGATGAATGCCCACCATACCCTGCAACACATGAATATATGTTGAAATCGGTAGATCGTACAACGCGTTGGGCGAAGCGTTGTAAAGAAGCCCATGCTCGACCAGAAGAGCAAGGTTTATTTGGGATTATTCAAGGTGGGGAATACGAAGATTTACGTCGCCGCTCAGCTGAAGCTTTAGTAGAGCTGGACTTCCCAGGCTATGCAATTGGTGGTTTATCGGTGGGTGAACCAAAAGATATCATGAACAAAGTTTTAGAATTCACGACACCATTAATGCCTGACAATAAACCTCGTTATTTAATGGGTGTTGGCTCTCCAGATTCACTCATTGACGGAGCTATTCGTGGAATCGATATGTTTGACTGTGTATTACCGACACGTATTGCACGTAACGGAACATTAATGACATCTGAAGGTCGACTAGTCGTGAAAAACGCAAAGTATGCTCGTGACTTTGGTCCAATCGATCCAAACTGCGATTGCTATACTTGTAAAAACTATTCTCGTGCGTATGTACGTCATTTAATTCGTACGGAAGAGACATTTGGAATTCGTTTAACGTCTTATCATAACCTGCACTTCCTTTTGAAATTAATGGAACAAGTGCGTGAAGCAATTCGTGAGGACCGCCTAGGCGATTTCCGTGAAGAATTTTTCGAGAAGTATGGCTTTAACGGACCGAATGCAAAAAACTTCTAAATTTGGAATGCAGCTTAGCGAAATTTTACCTGTAATAGAAAAACTATTGATAATATAGAAAAATTTTGGGCTTGTCCATCGCTTTTTTAGGGTGGAATAGTCTATACTAAAAAAGTGAGATTTGGAAAGGGGGCAAGAATTATGGAGCAATATTCTGGCTTAATAATGATTTTAGTAATGTTCGTTGCGATGTGGTTTATTTTAATCCGTCCTGCTAAAAAAAGACAGCAGGAAACGCAAAATATGCAAAGTAGCTTACAGCGTGGTGATAAAATTATTACAATCGGTGGCTTACATGGTGTTGTTGACTCAATCGAGGACACATCTGTCACATTAATCATAGCTGATAATGTACGTGTGAAATTTGACCGTCAAGCAATCGGACGTGTAGCAAATGATCAAAAATAATTTTCAAAGGCGTTGTCCCAAACTTATTTGGACAGCGCCTTATGTAATTCAGGAAGCTATGTCGTGAAATGGTGATACATTTTTAACACAGCTTTTTTTGTATAAAAAGTAGCTTTCACGGTCACCTTGATAGTATGGGGGTGTCTGTATGGAAGAATATTTCATGATTATCTTTAGAACATGTTTTCTATACGTGTTCATACTAATTGTTTTTCGTTTGATGGGTAAACGAGAAGTTGGTGAGTTATCCGTGATTGATCTAGTTGTCTTTGTGTTAATTGCAGAAGTAGCAGCCTTTGCGCTAGATGACTATGAAAACCCATTATTTAATGCCATCTTACCAATACTCATATTACTTGTCATTCAAATTGTAAGTGCCTATTTGTCGTTGAAAAATAAAAAAATACGTGATTTGGTTGATGGCGAACCAGCATTACTCGTTAGAGATGGTGTTATCTTAGAAAGCGAGATGCGCAAGCAACGTTATAATTTAGATGATTTATGTCAGCAATTACGAGAAAATGGTATCGCTTCGATTACTGAAATTGCTTTTGCATATTTAGAGCCTTCTGGTAATCTTTCCGTTTATAAGAAAGACGAGAAGGCTTTTGTCTATCCACTTATTATCGATGGTGATATTCAGGAAAGGCATTTAATGATCCTGCATAAGGATGTTGAATGGTTAATGGCAGAGCTAGGTAAAAATAACATTAAGGATAGTAACACTGTGTTTTTCTGTATATGGGAAGACAATCGACTTCATATCCAACTGAAAGAATCCTAAACTTTTTTTGCCAGCTTACGAATATAGCGTAAATCGGTCATGCGTAACTGATTGGAAAATAATAAGAACGTGAACAGTAAAAATAGGGTTACACAGCTACTTAAAATAAAGGGAAGCGGCATGAATTGCATGATAAAATATTGAGCGATACAAACAGCTATAAAGCAGCTATAAGGAACAACAAACATACGGAAGCCAGCACGTAAGTTTTTGCGTTGTCGTACAGTGGCAATATGCAAGAAAGAAGTGAGCAAGACACCAAAGCCAATGGCTACAACAGCACCTTTTTCCTGTATCCCCGCTTGTGAAGCAAGAACAAACATAACAAATAATTTACCTAAGCCACCATAAATGGAGTTCATCATGGCAGCTCGAGCCTCACCAATGGCTTGCAAAATCGAATGTAATGGACTTTGAATATAATAAAAATAAAAAATCGGCGCTAAAATTTTCACATAACCACGGTTTTCTTCTAAGTGGAAGAGCTTCATCGCCAGTTCGTCACCATGAATAAAAAAATACGTAGCGGCAAAGCAACCTACCAGAGAAGAAAGGCGTAATGACACAGAAATCCTTTCCTGTAAGAGAGACGTATGTTGACGTGCTACGGCATCACTAACAGCTGGTATCAGTACGATTGACAGTGCTGTGGAAACGAAGGCTGGGAATAATAGAAGTGGCACTAAAACACCCGAAATGACCCCGTATAAAATAGTTGCCGCAGAAGCAGTTAGACCTGCCATCGTTAATGCTTTTAAAAATATAATTGGCTCTAGAAACCAAGTGAAGGAGCCAAAAAGTTTACTACCCGCAGATGGCAGGGCAACTCGTAGCATGGGGGTAGCAGGGTAGGACTCAATTTTGCTTTTTCGTGTCAATAATTTTTTCTTTGAAACAATATAGTGGAGCCATAAATACAAGAAAGCAACCACTTCAGCTAGCAGCGTAATACCCATTGCAGAGGCTGCAGTCACTGCAGCATTATTATAAGTAGCTACAAATGGTAGCATAAAGGTAATAAAACCAATACGTACAATCTGTTCAAGCATTTGTGCCCAAGCTGTTGGTGTTATTTTTGCGACACCTTGTAAATAAGCACGCAATAACCCAGAGCCTACAGATACTGGCACAGCAAAGAGAGCAATCCATAGTGTAAATGTTGTTTGTTCATTATGTAAAAGTGTAGAAGAGATATATGGTATAGTGAGTGCAACGAGTGGCATAAAAACAATCATACCAATAAGCGACCAAAGAATGGCCGTACGCATAACACCGAAAATGCTTTCTCGTTTATTTTTTGCTAGTAATTCTGCCACAATTTTAGCTACAGCGATAGGTAGTCCCAATTGAATGAGTGAGATGAAGAAAATAAAAGCAGGGTAGGCGGTCATGTAAATGCCGACAGCCTCTTCTCCAGCAATACGCATAAATTGCATTCTATAAAAGAAGCCAAAGAGTTTAGATAAAAAAATGACAAACATTAAAAATAGTGTACCCCGTACAAAAGAACTCATGCCATCCGTCCCTTCTCAAGCCGCAAAAATTCATTTACACTATTTGTATGCAAACACGTCTTACGATACAACTTTGATTGGAGATGATTCAAAATGAGTATGCAACATGCGCAACTATTTGAAAAAATTCGTCCGGCAATTGATAGTAAGATAGCAGAATTTAAGCATTTTCAGTACGATGCTATAACAGCGGAGGAACTATGGCGTTTTTGTGTAGAAAAGAAATGGCGGAAAAAAAATGTTGAGCAATTACGTCTCTATGAAGTAATCGCTACTATTTTTGCTGTAAGGCCGTCCGATATCGTATCGTTTAACCAAGTGGAGTTTTTACAAAGTAATGATTGGTTTACAGAAGTGAACGCGGACGAGCTAAAATCATTGCTTGGCCCTGTTAAAAACGAACCAGAATATGTAGGATTTGTAAAAGATTAAAAGAATACTACAGTGTAGAATTGACACCAAGCGCAACGTGTTTCATAATGAGTGTGTTGCGCTTTTTTACTTTGTACAAGTTTCGTTAAAATCTGACTGTACAAAGTGAAACTTTAATCGGAGGGGCTTTATCCCTTCAGATTAGTAGTTGAACGAATCGGGTACTTACGGGTACTTGCTCTTCCGCTTACTATTTATTGCCAAGTGGGAGTCTTAGCATCCGTTAGTACGGGACAAATTTGCGCGTTATTGAACGATTGAAATAAGGTGAGCAATCTCTTTTGAAGCACACGTAACATTATTCTAGAAGAAAAGGAGGAATAAACGCTTCAAAAGTATTGCAAGTATACTTGTTTGTAGTGTAAGGGATGACCTTGCACCATTTCGAGGAGGATTTTTAGATGAAATTAAGAAGTCGTATTGTTGCATTCGTGCTGCTTTTGGTGTTATTTATATCAACCATGAGTACGACTGTAGAAGGCGTCTTAAAGGACATTAAGCTTGGCCTTGATTTACAGGGCGGGTTTGAGGTTCTTTATGAAGTACAAGAATTAAAAGAAGGACAAAAAATCACACCAGAAGTTGTGACAGCTACTGCAACGGCTCTTAACAATCGTATTAATACGATGGGGGTAAGTGAGCCTAGCATTCAAGTTGAGGGTGAGAACCGCATTCGTGTGCAATTAGCGGGTGTCGAAGACCAAGAATCTGCGCGTAAGTTATTGTCGACTTCAGCGAATTTAACATTTCGTGATGTCGATGATAATTTATTATTAGACGGTGATGATTTAAAGGCAAATGGAGCGAGTGATTCCTTTGACCAACAAAATCGTCCAATTGTTTCACTTACATTAAAAGATGCGAAAAAATTTGCGGATATTACAAGTAAAATTGCAGCAAAGCCAGCAGGTCAAAACTTACTTGTTGTATGGTTAGACTTTGAAGAGGGTGTTGATTCATATAAAGCGGAATCACAAAAAGCTAAACCTCGCTATGCGTCAGCAGCAACAGTAAGCCAAACATTAAACACTACAGATGTAATGATTAGTGGTAATTTTACAGTTGAAGAAACAAAGAATTTAGCAGGCATATTAAATGCTGGGGCACTCCCAGTAAAACTACTGGAAACTTACTCTACTTCAGTTGGCGCACAATTTGGTGACCAAGCACTGAAAAGTACAGTTTTTGCTGGGATTGTTGGGGTAGTAATCATCTTCCTCTTCATGCTATTCTATTATCGTTTACCTGGCTTCATATCAATTATTACACTATGTATTTTCACATTCCTAGTCCTTGTCGTATTCGATTGGATTAATGCTGTCTTAACACTTCCAGGTATCGCAGCCATCGTGCTCGGTATTGGTATGGCAGTAGATGCGAATATTTTAGCTGCGGAGCGTATCCGAGAGGAACTGCGCGTAGGACACTCGGTAAAGCAGGCGTTCCAAATAGGTTCGAAACAATCGTTATCTGCAATTATCGATGCGCAATTAACTACGTTATTAGCAGCAGCTGTACTCTTCCAATTTGGGACAAGCTCTGTTAAAGGTTTTGCTACAACATTAATTATTTCGATTTTACTAAGTTTCCTAACAGCTGTTTGGGGATCTCGAGTACTATTGGGATTACTTGTGAACAGTGGTTACGTCAATAACCCAGCTTTATTTGGTATTGCAAAATCTAAACAGCATAGTTTAGACGAAAATATAGGTACGCTAGATTTATCAACGAAGTTTGATCGTTTTGACTTTGTTCATAATCGTAAAAAATTCTATACCTTCTCATTAGCTATTTTAGTAGCTGGTTTAGTAGTCATTGGTATCTTCCGCTTAAATCTTGGCATTGATTTCTCAAGTGGTACACGTGTGCAGATTGAAGCAGACCAAACATTAAACAAAGAAGAAGTCTCTAAATATATCGATAGCATCGGCTTCCCATCAGAGGATATCGTTCTTTCTGGTGAAAAGAGCACTTCGGCGGTTATCCGTTATAAAGATGACTTATCACAAGATGAGATTTTAAAATTCAAAAAAGATGCTGGCGAAAAATATGGCCATGAACCGTCAGTTAGTACTGTTTCCGCGACTGTCGGAAAAGAGCTTGTGAAAAATGCGATTTATGCTTTATCACTTGCTGCTCTTGGCATCATTATCTATGTAGCGGTTCGTTTCGAATGGCGCATGGGTGTAGGGGCAATTGTATCGTTGCTCCATGACGTATTCTTAATCGTTGCTGTATTTAGCTTCTTCCGTTTAGAGGTTGATATTACGTTCATTGCCGCTGTACTGACGATAGTCGGTTACTCTATCAATGATACAATCGTTACGTTTGACCGGATGCGTGAAAACTTAAATCAATATGAAACAATTAAAGATCGTGAAGTGTTGGCGAATATTGTTAATAAATCATTACGTCAAACAATGGGACGTTCTGTGAACACGGTATTAACAGTAATTATCGTCGTTGTGGCCCTGTTAATTTTTGGTGCACCTTCTATTCAAAACTTCTCAATTGCGTTATTAATTGGTTTATTCACAGGTATGTACTCTTCTATCTGTATCGCAGCACAAATCTGGTACTCACTAAAAATTCGTGAGATGAAAAAATCAGATGGTCAGTTACACAAAAAAGAGAAAAAACAATGGGGAACTGACGAACCTACTGTTTAATAAATATTTATAAACTTACTTGCTAGATAAAGTGTATCCTTTAAAGGACATTTAAAAAGCTTTAGGTAACATAAGAAGGTGCTGTCTGTAATTTACAGACGGCATCTTTTTTAAATCCGATAGAAAACATCATAATAATTAGCGTAAATCATACAGCAAACGTCTCCACTTATTAGATTCAAGAATAGTTGAGAGTGAAAGAGATTCAGCGTTCCGAGTTTCGAATACTGAACGATGGCACAGTTAATAATAGGCCAGTTCAGGATTATAGGAAAATTAGAGGGAATTCTATTTTAGTTATAGTATAATGATTACTTCAAATATGGGATGGGAAACAGGGAGAGATGAAACGCATGACTACTATACTGGTTGCTGACGACGATACGAACATTCGCGAACTCGTTTGTTTATTTTTACGCAAGGACGGATTCACAACAGTAGAAGCAGCGGATGGCAAGGAAGCACTGGCTGTCTATACTAAGGAGCAAGTCGATCTTGTCGTGCTTGATATCATGATGCCGACGATGGATGGGTGGACGTTATGCAAGGAGCTCCGGAGGGCCAACCCTGATTTACCGTTACTTTTACTGACTGCAAGGGGCGAAACATGGGAGAAAGTGAAAGGCTTTGAACTTGGAGCGGATGATTATTTGACGAAACCATTCGATCCGTTGGAGTTGTCGGTTCGTGTTAAGGCACTATTGAAACGATACCGAATTGGCTCCACGCAGACAATTCAGTTAGGCAATGTCATTCTAGATCGACAGACCTATAAGGTGATGCGAGGGACGGAGGCGCTCATGTTGCCGCTGAAGGAGTTTGAATTACTATATAAGCTCGCTGGAACGCCTGGACAAGTCTATACACGCGAGCAGTTGATCGATCAAATTTGGGGGATTGATTACGCCGGAGATGATCGAACGATAGACGTACATATTAAACGCCTGCGTGAACGCTTCTCGAATACAACCGATTTTCGTATCGAAACGGTACGTGGGCTTGGTTATCGTCTTGAGGTCGTCGAATGATTAAGTCCTTATATACACGTGTTGTCTTGACATATTTAGTGTCCGTTATCGTGGGCACAATCTTTGCTTTTTTTCTGGCAGTTTGGGTATTTGAAGAGAAATTGAATGAAAATCTGCAAATCCCCTTATTTAACTTTGGTCAGGACATTTCTCGGATTTATGAGACTTTACCGTTACGTGAAGCGGACACATTCATAAGTGGCATGAATCAACTCAATTCCTATCATATTCGAATTTACGAAGAAACGGGTCAGTTCCAGTCTTACGGAGAGCTGAACGGACACAAGCTTGTTACTGTGACGATGGAACAAGTAAAAAAAGTACTAGATGGGGAAACTGTTCAAATCAATAAAAGTGGTATTTCTACGGTTCTCTTAGGGTTGCCATTGACAACCGAAATGGGAACGAAAGCGATGTTTATAGAACCGATTGCCCTCCCCTCCTCCTCTTTTGTAATAAAGTGGATTTTGAACTTTTCAAGCTATTCGTTGATAGCGGGAAGCCTATTGATACTGGTTGCTGCCATGTTCCTAGTCAAACCGATCAAAAGGCTGACAAATGCAACTAGGCATATAGCAGGTGGCGATTTTAACGTCAAGCTGAATATTAAGCAAAAGGGCGAGCTAGGTACTTTAGCGCGCAGCTTCGAAGAAATGACGCACGATCTGCAGCAACTTGAGCAGATGCGGAGGGAATTCGTATCCAATGTGTCACATGAAGTTCAGTCACCGCTTACCTCGATAGCGGGTTATGCTCTAGCGCTCAAGCAAGAAGACATCACACATAACGAAAGACATCGTTATCTCGATATTATCATTGCTGAAGCACATCGGATGTCCAAAATGAGCGATAGTCTCTTAAAATTGAGTATGCTTGAATCGCAGTCGCAGCAATTGCAGTTGGTCACATTCAGTGTTGATGAACAAATCAGACGAGCCATCGTGGCAATTCAGCCGCAGTGGGCGGCTCGCAACATCCGTTTTGAGCTTGATTTGGAAGCCGTTCGTCTAGAAGCTGATTATGATCAATTAAACCAGGTATGGACAAACATTCTCGTGAATAGTATCAAATTTTCCAAGGATAACAGCGTTATTAACGTTAGCATCAAACAAGATACCAAAAATGCGACAGTACGAATATCCGACAAAGGTATTGGTATTTCCTACGAGGACCAGAAGCGTATATTCGAGCGGTTTTTTAAGGCGGATCGTTCACACAGTCGTAAGTATGCTGGTAGTGGTATGGGACTTGCCATCGTTAAACAGATTGTATCGCTACATCAAGGTGACATCCGCGTGGAAAGCGAACCCGGCAGAGGAACGACGTTCATTGTCACTTTGCCAATCGTAACACCGAAAGAGTAACGCCATTCAAATCTTACATTCGAATTATGGTAACAACCTCGTATACTCCATGTTACGGCGTCATGTGTAAACTTTGTTGCATGTGACGCCGTAACATTTTTTATTTGTTCATATTCCGTTCATATTGTGGTCATAGGGAGTACAACTTCATTGTATAAGCTATCCTTAACGGTTTGTGAAAATAGCCGGAATACACGGTTGCGGATTGAAGATACGAATAGAGAATGAAAGAGAGGGAGAGGCACGAGAACAAAGGAGAAAACGAGCTTGACACTCTACAACCTCGTGCAAACATAATGAAAAAAACGATAACCATTATAAGTAAATTAATAGCAGCTTTAGCTATAGCCATCATACTTTTTTTAGCTATTGTTTTTCTAGTTAATATTGTCTGCAACAAAATGGAGCAAGGAAAAACAGAAACTTATGGTCAGTCTGTAACAGTAGACGGAAAAAATATGAATGTCTTCATTCAAGGTGAAGGAGAAGAAACAGTTGTGCTCCTACCAGGTTATGGAACAGCAGCACCAGCACTTGATTTTAAGCCGCTCATCGATGAGTTATCTCCATTTTACAAAGTCGTTGTAATTGAGCCTTTTGGTTATGGATTAAGTGAACTAACCGATAAGGAGCGAAGCACAGAGAATATTGTCAGTGAAATACATGAAGCTTTACAGCAGCTAAACATTGAGCGTTATATTCTAATGGGCCACTCCATTTCTGGCATTTACGGACTGGATTATGTGAACAAATATCCAAACGAAGTGAGTGCATTTGTCGGGCTCGATAGCAGTGTGCCAACGCTAAGCGAGAAAAAGATTGAATCTCCAATAATAGGCACTTTAAAACTACTCAAAAAATCAGGTTTAGCCAGATTGCAAGTGAAGCTAGGTGATGACCCATACGCTACACTACCTTATGATGATAAAACAAAAGAACAAATGAGCATTCTTATACACAAAAACAGGTATAATCCTAACCAATTAAATGAAGCTGAAAATATGTATGCTAATTTTAGAGCAGCTGAAAATTTATCATTCCCAAAAAATCTACCCGTTATTTTCTTTATACAAGCGAATCATAAAGTAACTGAAAGATGGATACCAGAGCATAAAAAACAAATAAAAGATTCTGTACACGGGAAAGTGATGACATTTGAAGGGGATCATTATTTATATCGTACAAAAGCAAAAGAAATTGTAGAAAATTTCAGGGCGTATATGGATGAAATAAAATAAGTGTAGTGAAAAAATCCCATCACAATTGTTGTAATAGTTTTGTATCAATTAGATTGTCTAAGCCACATTTTCCAAGCTACGATTCAGTTTCCATAGCATGTGACGCCGTAACATTTTTTTATTTGTTCATACTCCGTTCATATTGTTGTCATAGATAGTACACTTTTGTTGTATAAGCTGTATTTAGGTTTGTAAAAGTAGCCGGAATATACGGATGTGGATAGAAGATGCGAATAGAGAATGAAAGGGAGGGGGGCACGAGTAAAGGTAGAAAACAAGCTGCAGTTGCCGCTGTACACCACTCGTGCAAACATAATGAAAAAAACGTTAACCATCATAGGTAAAATAATAGCAGTTTTAGCTATAGTCATAGTACTTTTTCTAGCTATTGTTTTTCTAGTTAATATTATCTGCAATAAGATGGAGCAAGGAAAAATAGAATCTTATGGTCAGTTTGTAACAGTAGACGGAAAAAATATGAATGTCTTCATTCAAGGTGAAGGAGAAGAAACCGTCGTGCTCCTACCTGGCTATGGAACAGCTACACCAGCGCTTGATTTTAAGCTGCTTATCGATGAGTTATCTCCATTTTACAAAGTCGTTGCGATTGAGCCTTTCGGATATGGATTAAGTGATGAGACCGATAAAGAACGAAGCACTGAGAATATTGTCAGTGAGATGCATGAAGCTTTACAACAGCTTGATATTGACAAATTTACGCTAATGGGCCATTCCATTACAGGTATCTATGGACTTGATTATGTCAACAAATATCCAAACGAAGTGAGTGCATTTGTCGGAATCGATAGCAGTGTTCCAACACAACCGGGTATGGATGTCGAATTGCCAGTAAAAACGTTTGCATTTGTCGAAAAATCAGGCCTCTTAAGATTGATCATGAAAGTAAGTGGTGACCCCTATGCTGGACTAGCGTTTGATGCTCAAACTGTAGAGCAAATGAAAATGATTTCGAATAAAAACATGTATAATGCCACTACCTTGAATGAAATGGAACATATATCTTCTAATTTTAAAGGGGCTCAAGACTTGTCATTCCCTAAAGACCTTCCTCTTCTTCTCTTTGTACAAGCGAATAATGCAGGCGTAGAAGGATGGATTCCACTACATGAAGAGCAAGTAAAAGATTCTGTACATGGAAAAATGATCCCAATGGAGGGATCACATTATTTACACCATACCCAATTCAAAGAAATCGCTCAAAACTTTAGAGAATTTATGAAAGAAGCAAAGTAAGTGTGCATAAGTGATATGAAAACCGTCCTTTGGGGCGGTTTTTCACTGTACATATGATGATGTGGCATTTTTTTGCTTGTTCATACTCGGTTCATATTGACGTCACAGTGAGTTCATCTTCGCCGTATATGCTTGTCTTAACTGCCCGATAAGGCAGGCAGTCCAATAGAGAGGTAACGATAGGAGAAGATGTGAGTGAAAATACGAGAGGTGAAGAAAATGGACTTGGACACAACAACAGGCAAAAAACCAGCTAATAAGATGAAAAAAATGCTTATCATTTTACTTAAAATATTAGCAGCATTAGTTATAGCAATCGTCGTTTTTATAGCCATCGTTTTTGTCGTTGATAAGATCATTAGCAAATCAGAGGAAGGAAAAATAAAACCCTATGGTCAGTCTGTAACAGTAGATGGGAAAAATATGAATGTTTTGATTCAAGGACAAGGCGAAGAAACCGTCGTGCTACTACCAGGTTTGGGAACAGGAACACCAGCACTTGATTTTAAGCCGCTAGTAGAAGAGTTATCGCCATTTTACAAAGTCGTAGTGATTGAGCCATTTGGTTATGGATTAAGTGATATAACCGAAAAAGAACGAAGCACAGAAAATATTGTAAGTGAAATTCATGAAGCTTTACAGATTCTTAAAATTGACCGCTATATTCTAATGGGTCACTCCATTGCGGGCATTTACGGACTAGATTATGTGAACAAATATGAACACGAAGTGAGTGCATTTGTCGGGATCGATAGCAGTGCTCCAAGGCAATATGGTGATAAGGTTGTTGAATCTCCAATACCTAATTCAGTAATTACACTACTCAAAGAATCAGGTTTAGGCAGATTAGTAATGAAACTAAGTGCTGACCCATATGCTACTCTACCAGTTGATGATGAAACAAAAGAACAAATGAGAATTCTTTCTTACAAAAACTTTAGAAATCCCACCATTGTGAATGAAATAGAAAATAGGTTTCCTAATTTTAAAGCAGCTGAAAATTTAACATTCCCAAAAAACCTTCCTGTTATTTTCTTTTTACAACCGAATAGTACTGGAATTGAAGGATGGTCAACACTACATGAAGAGCAAGTAAAAGATTCTGTATATGGAAAAGTGATGACATTTGAAGGAACACATTATTTACACCATACCAAATCAAAAGAAATCGCTGAAAACTTCAGGGCGTTTATGGAAGAAGTAAAGCAAGACAGTAGATAATTTTTAAAATGAAAGTTTGTTTGTAACTATTTGATGTAACAACATGCTCTCATTCGCATTATCTAAACACAGTCCTCGTATTATCCATGCTACGGCATTATGTGCAAGCTTCCTGGCATGTGCGCCGTAGCATTTTTTTCATTTGTTCATACTCCATTCATACTGTCGTCACTGGTAGAATATTTTCGTCGTATAGGCTTTTTCTTAGGGCCCGTTAAGGTAGCCCAATAAACAGATAATGATAGGAGAGGATACGAGTGAAATCAAGAGAAGAAATAAAATTGAAGATGGGCCCGAGAAAAGGTAGAAAACGAACTCCAATCGTCGCTTTAACCCTTATGCTAACAATGCTTGCTCCAATGTCTGCAATGGCCACAACAACCACCGATAGCAGTGTTGTTACATTTGATGCGACTAAGAAAATAGCGACCGAGAAAGCCAAGCTGATAACAGAAACTTACGGCATCTCAAGTGCGCAATATGCGATCATTGATGATGGAGAAATTGTCATCTCAGGGCATGCAGGCAAAAACGACATAAAGGACAATATACCTCTTACTTCAAATACAATGTATGGTATAGGTTCTACAAGCAAAATGGTACTCACGGCTGCCATTATGAAGCTTGTAGACGAAGGTAAGGTAGATTTGGATTTACCCGTTGTAAAATATATACCTGATTTTAAGATGAAAGACGATCGTTATAAACAGATTACACCACGTATGCTGCTGAATCATTCCTCTGGTCTACTTGGAACCTCGTACCGTAATACAGGTTTGTATGGGGATAATGATACTTATGCACACGATAATTTGTTAGAGCAATTGGCGACTCAAAATTTAAAGGCAGAGCCAGGAGCGTACTCGGTATATTGCAACGATGGTTTTACATTAGCTGAGATTTTGGTAGAGAGAGTAAGTGGCATGTCTTTTACAGCTTTTATACACAAGTATTTGACAGAGCCTCTAAAAATGAATCATACGAAAACACCGCTGGATCGAGTGGATTCAGCGACAATGGCCGGGATCTATTCCCCTGCTTATAATGGACAACTCCCAAGTGAGAATTACAATATTATTGCAACAGGTGGCATGTATTCCACAGCTGAAGATCTCGTTAAATTCTCACAAATTTTCACTGGACATGCAGATGATATTCTTTCTAAGAAGTCGGTGGAAGCTATGGCACAAGAAGAGTATAAAAGAGGCATGTGGCCAGAGGAAACTGATCCTTCTTCCATCGCATACGGACTAGGCTGGGATAGTGTGAATTTGTTCCCATACAATGAATACGGCATCAAGGCACTTACGAAAGGTGGAGATACGATGAACTATCACTCTTCGTTAGTCGTGCTTCCAGAACACAATATGGCTGCGGCTGTTATTTCTTCAGGTGGTTCCAGCGTAGTAAATCAATTGTTAGCGAATGAACTGCTGCTTAGTGCACTTCAGGAGAAGGGGGTTATTCATGAACGGATGCCAGACAAGTTGCATGGTTTGCCTATAAAGGCGAGTATGCCGCAGGAATTTTCTCAGTATACAGGTATTTACGGCGGTGGTTCTGGTAATTTAATGAAGGTAGAAATTAATCTTGTAGGCGAATTGTCTGTTTCCACGGTAACGGCTCCGGACAATCCAGTTCAACAGTATATGTATACGGCTGATGGTTCTTTTGTGAACGCTGAAGGCACAGAAAAATTAAAATTCGTTGTTGAGAAAAATGGGCGCACTTACTTATGGTCCAGCTTATATATAACCGTCCCGGGGCTAGGACAAACAGCTGTCTCAGGGTATAATGCTGAAAAGCTCGAAGCCAATGTATTACCCAATGGCGTAGCTGCCGCATGGGAGAAACGTGAAGGTGAAAAATATTACTTGGTGAGTGAGAAATATACATCGATGCTTTACTTCAATTCTGGATCAATGATACCTATTGATATGGTTAAAGAAGTTCCTGGATATTTTTTAAATAATAAGATTATTGGAGAAAACAATGCAGCTAACCAACTGCAAATCCCTAGCATGGCTGGGAGAGATACTCTGGAAATCAATTTCTTTAAGAAGAATGGATTAGAGTATGTTACGGCAGGAGGAAACTTATACGCAAGTGAGCAACTTGTAAAACCGCTCTACACTGGTAAAGAATTTACGTCTTCGACAACGATTCAAGCGGACGGCTATGCGAACTGGTTTTCAGTGCCTGAGGCTGCAAAAGGAAAGGTTATGACGGTTAAGATGCCTACGAAGGGCTCTTTTGCTGTATATGATCAAGCAGGTGTTTGCATTAACTATACCGTGGTCAGCGGTAACAATGAAGTTCTGTTACCAGAGAACGGTAGAGTAGTATTTGCAGGAGAAGTTGGCTCCAAATTTGAGATTTCATTGAAATAATAAATATGGGTTCATCTATGAAGCTGACTTATAAGGTTGTTACTTTACTAGATAAGGCTGTGTTGTTCGGCCATGAGAGGAATTGTAGAACGTGTTGGTTGAAACAAGTACATGTACGCTTAAAGGTTGTTTATAGCCACAAAAGGGCAAATAAAGTATTTATACTTTCTTCACAAAAAAACAAAAGACGACCACAAACGAAGTATTCTCTGTGGTCGCCTTTTGCTATATTTTAAATTGTTGCAGTAAGGATTGTAGTTGCTGTGCATTGTTGCTTAATTCCTCAGCCACTACATTTACTTGTTGCATCGTAGCTGCTTGTTCATCTACAGCCTCTACTATCATTTGTGAATTGTTAGCAGAAATGCCAGCACCACTAGCGATCTCTGTTACTGAAGCAGCTACCTCTTCCGCACTTGCAGAAATTTGTTCGGTAGTTGCAGAAATGTCTTCAATTTGATCAGTAAATGCCTGAACGGAAGAGGCAATGGAGTTGAAGGCATCTCCAGCTTCGTGAATCATTGTGACACCATCTTGTACAGATGATAAGCCTTCATCAACCGCAGTTGCTACATTACGTGTATCTACTTGAATTTCAGTAGTAAGGGCAACGATTTGCCCAGCAGATTGATTGGACTCTTCGGCAAGCTTACGTACCTCATTGGCTACAACTGCGAAGCCTTTGCCATGCTCACCCGCTCGTGCGGCTTCAATTGCTGCATTCAGTGCTAGTAAATTCGTTTGTTCTGTAATTGCAGTAATTACCTTTGTTATTTGTCCGATTTCTTCAGATTGCTTGCTTAACTTCTGTGTTAATTTGGCAATACGTAAAGTTGAGACAGAAATGGTCTCCATTTGCTCTTTCGCTGTTGTTATCGTATGACCACCATCATTGGCAGTTTGCGTCATTTTCATGGCATCATGATGTAAATTTTGTGTAGCCTCAGCAATACGTTGTACACCACCAGCTGTTTCTTCCATTGCCACAGCACTTTCCTTGGAAGCACTCGCAGAAGAAGCTAAATGTGTAGTAGTTTCTTGCACACGCTGCGCAATATCTATTGAAGTTGCTGTCACTTCTTCAGTGCTTGCTGAAAGTTCTTCAGAAGCAGCCGATAAATGGGAAGCGTTATCTTGTACATTTTTAATCAACACAGATAAATTTTGCTTTAGTGTATCTACCGCAGATGCCAGAGTGCCAATCTCGTCATTTGAACGATGCTTGAGCTGTGCAATTGTTAAATCACCTTGCGCTAATGTATGTGCGGCAGCAATCACTTTACGCAACGGTTGAACGATTGAATTTTTCACAAAGTACATAAAATATAAACCAACAATTGCACTTAAAATAAGTAATGCAATAGAAATAATAATCGCACGTGTGACGGTTTGTTTAGCTGTATGTTTAACTTGTTGCAGCTGTTCATCATGATAGTTGATTAAATCATTTGTAAGCGTGTAAATTTCCTTGTTAAATTTTGTGACGTCACCATTTATGTAAGATAAGGCTAATTCAGTATCACCATCGTTAAATGCTTGTACAGCCTTAGTAGAACTTGTTAATAGATCCTTATTTAACGCATTTATTTGCTGCATGATAGTTGTTGTGTAATCAGAACGAACAATGTCTGAGAGTTGTTGAATCGTCTCTGGTAAAAGGGTTTCATAACGCTGTAAGTTTTTTTTGGTAGTAGCATCTTCATTATTTAATACATATGAACGTAAAAACAAACCGTGAGAAGCAAGCTCTTGTTGAATTTCTTCAGTTAGTTGAATTTGTACAATTCGATGATCAAGCACCTCAACAAGGTCGCTCTCAACCGCTTTAAATTGAATAAATGCAATGATACTGGAGATTAATAATAATACTGTGAGGGCGCTAAAACCAATATTTAACTTTTTGCGAACGGACATATACGTTCCTGCTTTCTATGTTTATTAGAGAATCTATGTTCTAAAATTACTATAACTTGATATTTTTACAAGGTCAATACATGGAAATTATTCAATAATAAGATATTTAACCGACTTTCTTAGGACATAGTGGAGGTATTTATTCCCCTGTCATCACATTTCACATTTTACATGGCGATAGCCTATTCTCATCAGAATTAATTGACAATTGTTATGGATTGGCATAGAATAAGGCTAACTTTTCGTTCGATACAAGGTAGAAGGTCTCGGGAGCGAGATCAGCCTTAGAACAGATGAGCCGAGTGTAGACGAGAATAGCTGAGAAATTGTTGAATAAGAGTAGTAGCATAGGTGTGCAATATAAGAGAGTCAGTGGGTGGTGGAAACTGATTTGTAGCTTATGTGAATGGACTTATGAGAGTCGCTATTTATAATAGCGAACGGATTCCCACGTTATCGGGTGTGCTTTGACTTTATTTTTGCGGTTTACTAAATAGCCGTTGAATAAAGTGACAGTCGCAGATTGAACTATTGTACGGAAAAATGACGGGTACAATTTCGCTGAGGCAGTTTTTGATGGAGCACACAAGTGAGAGCATATAGCTCTAATATGAGGTGGCAACGCGGTCATGATCGTCCTCTGCAATTAGGAAAATCCTTTTTGCAGAGGGCTTTTTTTGTTTTTAGGGGCTTTTAAGCCGCTAGTACGAATTTTTTTGAATAAAGGAGCTTAGTCGATATGCAAACAACGAGTTCAAGAACAAAGATGAAAACGATTAACGGTGATTCACTCACACCTATTTTAATTTTTAGACGGTTACAAGGTACGCACAAATTTTTGCTTGAAAGTTCCGCACAGCATGAGAGTACAGGACGTTTCTCGTTCATCGGAGCCAACCCGCGGAAAACGTATAAAGGAGTAGGCGATGAAATACAAGAATTCTCCTATAAAACAGAGAAAAGCTATACGCATAAGGGAGACCTATTCGTATTATTAAAGCGCTTAATGCCGCGCATTTCTACTACAACACAATTCCCATTTTCAGGTGGGGCAGTTGGCTATGTTGGTCATGGTGCAACGACAATATTAGCAGCCGGCCAAGAAAAAATGCAGCTTCCTGATGTGCATTTTCATGTATATGAAACGATTATTGTTTTTGACCATGTAACAGACGAAGTGACATTGATTCATACAAATATTGATGCAGAGAAAAAAGAGCCCAATCTTGAAGAATTAGCTGAGCAACTGTTAAAAGGTAGAGAGTGTGAGGATACAATTTGTAGCTATCAAATACGGGATTCAACATCGAGTGAACACGTTGAAATGTCTTTAACAAAGATCAAAGATACTTTAGATAAAGAGCATGCACGTGTTGTACTATCGAAACAATTTTTAGCAACTTTAGAAGGGGACGCTTTTGCGCTATATCGTCTACTGCGTAAAAAAAATCCTGCCCCCTATATGTATTATGTAACGTTTGATGACCATATTGTTTTGGGAACATCACCAGAAAGTCTAATTCGAGTGAAGGGGGAACGTGTAATTACAACACCTAGTGAAGGGACATATTCACGGGGGTATACAAAAGTAGAGGACTTAGAAAATGAACGGATGTTATATGAAAACGTGGAGGTGAGGAAATCACATGCTGTAGTCGTTACTGCGATGCAACAAGCGCTTCGATCTGTTTGTTTGCGCGATTCCATTCAGGTGATTGATGCCATGAGAATTGAGTGTTCAAAGCAAGATTTGCATATGACTTCACGTGTCGAGGGTCAAATTTTACCGATGCTCCATGCTTTAGATGTATTAGCTGCAACTTTACCACCATTCGTTTCTACAGGTATACCAAAGGAACAGGTACAAAATCAGTTAAAGATCACGACTCAACCAGCTGGTATTTTCGGTGGTGCGCTAGGATTTATCGGGTTTAATGGATATCTAGATTTTGCGCTAACAGGGCAATCTATCGTCGTAGAAAACGAAATCATGCATATGCAAACGACGGCAACGGTTACAAAATATAGCAATGTAAAAGAAATACGCCGCAAAGTGGAAGAGGCAGGGGAATTAGTTTCACACCTACTTGCAAAAGAAGGAGGCGCAAATTAATGGAAAAAATACGTGAAAAAGTACGGCAATGTGAACATTTAATGTTTGAGGAAATGTTAGATGCAGCAAAATGGATGTTTCAGGATGACACATCAAAGGATGAAATGGCCAATTTTTTAACGGACTTGTCAGCAAAAGGTGAAACGGCACACGAAGTGGCTGCACTAGCAACAGTCATGCGGTCGTTCGCACTAGATGTGCCAGCAAAATCTGCTATTTATATGGATAATTGCGGTACCGGTGGTGATGGCTTAAATACATTTAACATTAGTACTGCATCTGCATTTGTATTAGCTGGTGCAGGTGTCAAGATGGCAAAGCATGGCAATCGTAAAATTTCATCTGCATCGGGTAGCGCTGATGTTTTGGAGGCTCTTGGAATTCATACAAATATTTCTGTCGACCAAACGATAGCGCTCTTAGAAAAAGAAGGCATTGCATTTTTATATGCGCCAAATGTGCATCCAAAATTAAAACGTATCGGTGAAGTGCGTCGTGCCCTTGGCAAACCAACCATTTTTAATCTTGTTGGTCCGTTAACAAATCCAGTGACGTTATCCACACAATTTACGGGCATTAATCGACCAAATTTTGTGATGGAGTATGCTTCCGTTTTGCAAATGCTAGGTCGTGAACGAGCAATGGTGGTTTCCGGTCCACAAGGATTAGACGAGGCATCTTTGGCCGGGCAAAACACCTTTGTTTTAGTGGATAAGGGAGATTTAATTCCGTTTGCATTAACGGCTGAGGATGCAGGACTAAATTATGCGCCATTAGAAGCAATTCGCGGAGGAAATGCAGACGACAATGCTGCTATTATGCGTAAATTACTAGCTGGTGAACAAAGTGCTTACTTTGATACGGTTTTGTTAAACGTTGGTATCGGATTGTTCAGCTATGGTAGTGCTCTAACCGTTAAAGAAGGTGTCGACATGGCGAAGGAAAGTATATTTAGCGGACGCGCATTACAAAAATTAGAGGCGGTCGTTGCCTATAGTGAGCAAATTAAAGAAGTGGAGGTAGGGCAATGAATATTTTACACAAAATTCTTGAACAAAAAAAATTAGAAGTTGGGGCTTTACTTGAACTGCCAGATCCATTAGCAAATTTCACCGAAAAAAAACGTAGATCATTGTTTGATACATTACGAGAATCGGCAACATTGCAAGTTATTGCTGAGATGAAGCGTGCATCGCCTTCGAAGGGCTTAATTGCCGAAGGAGCAGACCCGGTCAAACAGGCAAAAATTTATGCAGAGGCTGGGGCAGCAGCAATCTCTGTATTAACAGATAAAGAGTTTTTCAAAGGCTCGTTTAATGATTTGGCAACCGTAGCAGCATCAGTCGACATACCCATACTTTGTAAAGACTTCATGATTGATCGTGTACAAATTCGATTTGCCAAAGCCTCAGGTGCATCAATTATTTTACTGATTGTGGCAGCTTTAGAAGATGAACTTTTATGTGATCTATATAGCTATGCCACAAGCTTAGGGTTAGAAATATTAGTAGAGGTACATGATATCGGGGAGCTTGAACGAGCTATCGCTGTCGGTGCTAGATTAATTGGCGTCAATAATCGCGATTTACGGTCATTTGAAGTGAGTCTAGAGCGTACACGTGAAATTGCCGAAGCCTTTCCATTTGGAGAAGAGCGCGTGCTCATTAGTGAAAGTGGTATTTGGACGACAGACGATGCGCAGGCAGTGGCGGCGATGGGGGCTAGTGGTGTTCTTGTGGGTGAGTCGTTAATGCGCAGTGGTAATGCAGGATCTGCACTACAGAGTTTACAAGTAAGGAAAGCGGGTGCATCTGTATGACGAAAGTGAAAATTTGTGGGCTGAAAGAAGTGCAGCATGTGCAAGCGGCTGTGCGGGCAGGAGCAGATGCAATTGGCTTTGTATTTGCACCGAGTAAGCGTCGGGTGTCAATTGAGCAGGCACAGGAATTAGCAAAGCATGTGCCGGAAGGGGTCTTGAAAATTGGTGTTTTTGTCAATCCAACCTCACAGGAACTACAGGCGGCAGTGCAAGAAGTGCCATTAGATTATGTGCAATATCATGGGGAGGAAACACCTGAGTTTATTCGTCAGCAAGGGTATCCTGCTATTAAGGCGCTATCCGTTCGTTGTGCTGAAGATGTACAAAAAGCTACACGTTATGATGTCGATTATTATTTGTTCGATGCACCGGGCACGGATTTTAAAGGAGGCAGTGGCCATACATTTGACTGGGCGCTACTTAAAACGGTAGGCATTCCTCATGAAAAACTGATTCTTGCAGGTGGCTTGAAGTTAGAAAATATTGAGGAGGCAGTGTCACTTGTGTTGCCGTCAATGGTGGATGTTTCAAGTGGCGTCGAGACAGATGGTGTCAAGGATAGAGCGAAAATAACGGCCTTTTTACAGGTAGCAAAGAAGGAGAGCGTAAAATGACGAAATCGATTGCAAATAGCGTGCCGACAAAGGAAGGGCGTTATGGAAAATTTGGTGGGCAGTATGTTCCAGAGACATTGATGACAGCACTGTTGGAACTAGAAATGGCGTATGAAGAAGCAATGGCGGACAAAGCGTTTACAGATGAGCTAGCATATTATTTAAAAGAATATGTAGGTCGTGAAACGCCACTGTACTTTGCTGAAAATTTAACGAAAGAACTTGGCGGTGCAAAAATATACTTAAAACGTGAAGATTTAAACCATACAGGTGCCCATAAAATTAACAATGCTATCGGGCAAGCGTTACTAGCAAAACGTATGGGGAAAAAGAAAATTGTAGCTGAAACAGGAGCAGGCCAGCATGGTGTAGCCACTGCGACGGCTTGTGCATTATTAAATCTCGAGTGCGTTGTCTTTATGGGAGCCGAGGATATAAAACGCCAGCAATTAAATGTTTTCCGGATGGAGCTGCTCGGTACAAAAGTCGAATCTGTTGAAACTGGTTCAAAAACATTGAAAGACGCAGTCAATGCGGCCTTGCGCTATTGGGTAACGAATGTCGAGGATACACATTATATTTTAGGTTCAGCTTTGGGACCGCATCCATTTCCGAAGATTGTGCGGGATTTTCAGCGCGTTATTGGTGTGGAAACACGTGCGCAGATGTTAGAAAAAGAAGGGCGTTTACCTGATGCCGTTGTTGCTTGTATTGGGGGAGGGAGTAACGCCATTGGGATGTTCCACCCATTTGTAGATGATGAAAAAGTTGCTTTGTATGGTGTCGAGGCGGCAGGTAATGGAATTGACACTGGCAAGCAGGCAGCCGCCATTGCAGGTGGACAGCTAGGGGTATTACATGGTGCTTACATGTATTTGCTGCAGGACGAAAATGGCTTTGTTCAGGAAGCGCATTCTATTTCAGCTGGTCTTGATTATCCAGGGAAGGGGCCAGAGCATTGTTATTTACATGATATTGGTCGAGCAAAATTTGATTCGATAACAGATAGTGAGGCGCTTGAAGGTTTGCTATTATTAAGCCGGACGGAAGGCATTTTACCCGCATTAGAAAGTTCTCATGCGATTGCATATACAGCAAAGCTTGCCAAAACGATGAGTGCGGACGACATCATTGTTGTGTGTTTATCTGGTCGCGGTGATAAGGATGTTCATACAGTACACGCAGTACTTGGAGGTGAGGTATCATGACAACATTACAGCAGGCAATTGAACGAGCAAAGATAGCAGGCAATAAGGCATTTGTGCCGTATATCATGGCAGGCGATGGAGGACTTACAACCGTAAAACCAACTATCTTGAAGCTACAACAAATGGGAGTCACTGCGATTGAAGTGGGCATTCCATTTACTGACCCTGTAGCAGATGGACCTACAATTGAACAGGCAGGTGAGCGCGCTTTAGCGCATGGGGTGACATTGCGCAAAGTGTTCGAAACACTTGCCTCATTTCGTGAAGAGATAACAGTCCCGTTAGTGGTGATGACGTATTTTAACCCTGTATTGGCTTATGGATTAGAATCATTTGGGGAGGCTTGTGTTGCAGCTGGCGTTAAGGGTTTAATTGTACCTGACGTACCATTAGAGGAAAGTGCAATTTTACGCGAAAAGTTGAATCCACATGGCGTGGATATTGTACAGCTCGTATCATTAACTAGCCCGCCTGAGCGAATTGCACGTATCGTCACAGCAAGCCAAGGTTTTGTCTATGCTGTTACGGTAAATGGTATTACAGGAGCACGTACAAGTTTTGCTAATGAATTAGCAGGACATTTTGCGAAATTTCGTGAATCGAGCCATATTCCGGTGTTAGCAGGTTTTGGGATATCCACACCTGAACAAGTGGTGAGCATGGGTGAACTAGGTGACGGGGTGATCGTAGGCAGTGCGATTGTTGCGGCATTACATGAAGGCGATTTTGCCAAAGTTGAAGCACTGGTCGCTGCCTCTAAAAATATGCGAGAGAAGTCTACTCTTTAATTAGAGTAGGCTTTTTTTATGCTGTAGACGGATAGCGCGCTCGAACTGACGGATAGAACTAGAAAAGTGACGGATAGCACACTCGAACTGACGGATAGAATTGCAAAAGTGACGGATAGCACACTCAGACTGACTAATAACTTCCATAGAAACTAGCAGATAGCGTCCCTGCTTGATTTTCGGTATAATAACCTTCGTGAGGAAGTGAAAAAATGATTCTATCAAAAAAGAGATGGCTAGTAGAGCGTCCAGACGCACAACTGGTACAAGCATTACAAAATGACTTGCAAATTTCTGCGATTGCGGCAAAAATTTTAGCGGCACGTGGCTGCGAAACGCCTGCTGCAGCAGAGAGTTTACTAAATATGACAGACATAAATATTCATGACCCGTTTTTAATGCATGGTATGGCAGAAGCAGTGGCACGTATCGAACATGCACTTGAGAACAGCGAAAAAATATTAATATATGGTGATTATGATGCAGATGGTATCACAAGTACGACGGTGATGTTTAATGTGTTATTAGATCTTGGTGCAGATGTATCGTTTAAAATTCCAAACCGTTTCTTGCACGGCTATGGCCCGAATGAAGCATTATTTCGTGAGGCACATGCAGAGGGCGTGCAATTAATTATTACTGTAGACAACGGTATCTCAGGTCTTGAGCCCATTCGTGTGGCGAAAGAGCTTGGTATGGATGTCATTGTGACAGATCACCATGAACCTGGTGAGGAACTACCACCTGCGGATGTTATTTTACATCCGCGGGTGCCAGAGGGACACTATCCATTTGGTGAACTAGCAGGCGTGGGTGTGGCATTTAAATTGGCGCATGCTTTATACGGGGAGCTACCAACGCATTTATTTGAGTTTGTGGCGATTGGTACAGTGGCGGATTTAGTGCCATTAGTCGATGAAAACCGTTATCTAGTCAAGCGTGGTATTGAAGAAATGCGCCGTTCACTAAGCCCATGGATACAGGCAATGTGTGAGGTAGCAAGTGCTGAACAATCCAAAATCAATGAAGAAACAATTGGTTTTTACTTTGGTCCGCGCTTAAATGCAGTTGGCCGTTTAGGAGAAGCAGCCCCAGGTGTTGAGCTTCTAATGGCAGAGGATAGTACAAAGGCCATTTCATTAGCGAAACAACTGAATGCTTGTAATAGTGAGCGCAAAGATATTGTGAAAAGTATTACAGATGAAGCTGTAGCATTAATTGAAGCGGACGAAAAAATTAGAGAATCACTGGTATTAGTTGTTGCTGGAGAAGGTTGGAATGCGGGTGTTGTCGGGATTGTAGCATCTCGTCTTGTTGAGCTATATTATCGTCCGACTATTGTTCTATCACTAGACTTTGATAAAGGTACAGCGAAAGGTTCGGCACGTAGTATCGAAGGGTTCCATTTGTTTAATGAACTGGCCAACAATCGAGATATTTTACCGCATTTTGGTGGGCACCCGATGGCGGCAGGTATGACCTTGCCAATTGAGCATGTCGATGAATTACGAGCAAGGTTAGACGCCCAGGCAAGAGCTTGTTTAACAGAGGAGCAATTGACACCAGTCCTCAATATAGATATTCCACTAAAGCTTGATGAAATTTCAGCAGACGCTATTGAGGAAATTGCCAATCTTGGACCGTTTGGCACGGATTTTCCGAAACCTGTCTATGTGCTAGAAGATGTTGAAATAGCGACAATGCGTAAAATTGGTGCAGCTGAAAATCATATTAAAATGGAATTAACTGATGGCTATGAAACATTGGATAGTGTCGGCTTTAATAAAGGACATCTACACGATGAACTGACGCATGGAATTAAAGTATCCTTCATTGGGGATTTGCAAATTAATGAGTGGCAAGGCCGTAAAAAGCCACAGTTTATGATTGAGGACGTACAGACGACAGAGTGGCAATTATTTGATATTCGTGGCATTCGTCAAACTTCGCGTTGGTTAAATACAGTACCGAAAGAGGAAGCAACTTTTTTAGCGTTCCGTCCTGAAACGGGTACCTATTATCAATCACTTCTTGGTGTACCAATTGTGTTTGTTGATGCAGCACTTTCAAATATAGCGCAAACAAATTATATTGTGTTACTTGATTTGCCACAAAATGTTCAATTGTTAGAAAATGTTTTACAAAAAACAGCGCCTTCTCGCATTTATGCACATTTTTATATGCCGGATTCCCAGTATTTCAACGGTATGCCTACGCGTGAGCAATTTGCTTGGTATTATAAATTTTTGAAAAACCGCCCAGCATTCCCGTTGAATATGCATTTGCCAGATTTAGCAAAGCATACAGGCTGGCCGTTAGATGCATTAAAATTTATGACACAGGTGTTTTTTGAGCTTGATTTTGTTAAAATGGACAGTGGACTGACGACTGTCCACGTGAATGCACCAAAAACAGCGCTTACGGAGGCACCGTCTTACAAACAACGTTCAGAACAGATTGATATGGAGCAAAAGCTTGTCTATGCACCTTATATAGAGTTAAAGCAATGGTTTGATGAACGAATACATTAATATACGAAAAAAGTTTCGTAGGAGGAACATCTAAATGGATTTAAAGCAATATGTGACAACAGTTGAGAACTGGCCTAAAGAAGGCATCAGCTTCAAGGATATTACAACAATTATGGATAATGGACCAGCATACAAATATGCGACAGATCAAATAGTGTCTTACGCACAAGAGATGGGCGCGGAAATTATCGTAGGTCCTGAAGCGCGTGGCTTCATCATTGGTTGCCCAGTTGCTTATGCACTTGAAATTGGCTTTGCCCCTGTTCGTAAACCAGGAAAATTACCTCGTGAGGTGGTCAGTGCAGACTATGGCCTTGAGTATGGTAAGGATACATTAACGATGCACAAAGATGCTATTAAGCCAGGCCAAAAAGTGTTAATCTGTGATGATTTACTTGCAACGGGTGGTACAGTGGAAGCAACTGTTCGTTTAATTGAAGAATTGGGTGGTGTAGTTGTTGGCTGTGCATTTTTAATCGAACTGACTGAACTAAACGGTCGTGCAAAACTGGGCGATCTAAATATGAAAACATTGATTCAATACTAATATAATGAAACGGCTGTCTACATAAGTGAAAAACTTATAGACAGTCGTTTTTTTCTACGTATTAGTAATTGTAGGATTTAATTATTTTTTGAATGTGTCTAAGCGTTTCATAGAAGTCCTTATATTTCTCTAGGCCAATATCATTGATAATTCTTTCCTGAATTTCACGCCAAATAGGCGCAGCTTCATGTAATTTTTCAATGCCTGCATCGGTAAGCGAAAGGATTTTTGTTCTAGCATCTTGTTGATCTCTAGTAATAGCAACATAGCCACTTTGTTTCAGTAGATTGACATTACGCGTAACTGTAGTTTGATCAAGTAACAAAATCTCCCCTAATTTGCTTATTGAAACAGCTTTCTGATGATCGATATTGGCCAACATAGAATATTGGGTGATTTTTAAATTGGTAGGTTGGAGCAATTTGTCATATATTTGTGTAACGACTCTTGTCTTTTTTCTAAGGTTCGCACATACACAAATCTGTGTATAGTCTATGTTAGTGTATTCTTTATCCATAAAAAACTCCTTTTGCGTTATTTCAAGTTAAGGAAAACTCAATTTGTTTCATCGTTGAACATAAATTTATTTCTTGACAGTAGAAAACGCTATTCATATCATTATATATGTAGATACATATAATTTAAAGAAATGGATATTCTATATTTTTTTGAACAAATATATGTATATACATGTATTTTAGTGATGTGGAAAATAATGCTGAGAAAAGGATGAAATTTTAATAATGTAACTTAGAAAATCATTGTTTTAAGATACTTTGGAGAAAGGTAGGTGGAGTTTTGAAACGTATTCACTATAGTTGGTTTATCCTTGTCATTACATTTTTCTCAATAATTGTAGCTGGTATCACTTTGTCATCATCAGGCGTTTTTATAGGCCCATTCGAAAAAGAATTTGGCTGGGATCGTTCAATGATTGCAATGGCTTTTGCAATCAGTCTTTTTTTATATGGCATATCAGGTCCTTTTATGGCAGCGTTGCTTGAAGTAATTGGCTTAAAGAAAATGATGTTAGCCGCGATGGCGACATTAATAATAGGTATTATGCTTACTCTTTTCATGAATCAAGCATGGCAGTTAACCATTATTTGGGGCTTTATCATCGGTCTAGGTGCAAGCCTTTTTTTAACAGTTCTAAGTCCATATGTGGCTAATAATTGGTTTGAAAAAAGAAGAGGGCTTGCCGTCGGAATTTTAACAGCAAGTACAGCGACAGGCCAGTTAATTTTGTTACCCATTTTGGCGATGATTATAGAGAATTATTCCTGGCGATGGGCGATTGCATTAATTATGGTTCTAAGTGCCATCATGTTTATCATTATTTTATTATTTATGAAAAACAAACCAAAGGATGTGGGCATTCTTCCTTATGGGCGTGAAAAGGAGTTAAAAGTTAACGATGTAGCGCAAAAGAATAATCCTATTATTATTGCTTTCAACGGCCTTTTTCGCGCAGTGAAAGTGAAAGAATTTTGGTTATTGGCCGGTAGCTTCTTTATCTGTGGGCTTTCAACTAGTGGTTTAATTGGTACTCATTTTGTTTCATACTGTATTAGTTTGGGCGTTCCTTTAGTGACAGCTGCTTCGTTTCTTTCTTTTATGGGAATCTTTAATCTCGTTGGCACAACTTTATCAGGGTGGCTATCTGACCGTTTCGATAATCGATGGTTATTATTTTGGTATTATCTTTTAAGAGGAGCTTCTCTCGTTTTGCTACCTTATGCATTAGTACAAGGTTCATTTACCTTGCTCGTTATTTTTACAGTATTTTATGGATTAGATTGGATTGCAACAGTCCCACCAACAATCAGTATTTCAAGGCAGATTTTTGGTACGAATAAAAGTGGAATTATTTACGGTTGGATTTTTGCATCTCATCAGGCGGGTGCTGCGGTAGCTGCATATGGCGGCGGCCTTATCTATAAATATTTCGATTCTTACACATGGGCATTTTTCTTAGCAGGCGTTTTCTGTGTTTTAGCAAGTCTATTTGTAATAGTTGTTAAAAAACAACAACCAAATACTGTGAATTTAGTGTAAATGAAAGTTTAACAGAATAAGCGAATTAAACTGACCCGTAAAAGTTAGATCGAATCTAAATTTTACGGGTGTTTTGCTTTATGCAAAGAAAACTTTTGACTTAAATTAAACAAAAGTTTATAATATAAACAAATATAACAAAAGGTGATGCTATGAATGAAAGAGAACAGGCGGTACTCGCATTAATTCGCCAAAATCCGTTTATGTCTCAACAAGAGATGGCAGATAAAATGAACTTGTCTCGCCCAGTACTTGCAAATTTAGTGTCGAGCTTAACAAAGCAAGGCAAAATTGTTGGACGTGCATATATTTTACCTGAGGAAAATGAAATTATTTGCATCGGTGGCGCAAATCTCGACCGTAAATTTCATGTAAAGGGAACCGTGCAACTCGGAACATCAAACCCTGCTAGTTCTTCATTTAGTGTAGGTGGCGTAGGTCGAAATATTGCTGAAAACTTAGGCCGACTTAATCATGGGGTTACGCTACTGACGACAGCTGGAAAGGATGTCGACTGGCTGGTGATTCAAGAAGCTTCCGAACCATTCATGAATTTACGCTATGTCGAACAGCTACCTGATGCTGCAACAGGATCGTATACCGCAATTATGGACGAGCAAGGTGAGCTAGCTTTAGCTGTTGCCAATATGGAAGTCTATGACTTATTGGTGCCAAGTTTGTTAAAGCAACACGAGGCAATGCTTATGAATGCCGGCAGCTTTATTATGGACTTAAATTGTCCAAAAGAAACAGTTGCATACATCCAGCAAGTAGCGATTGCTCGTGGAATTCCACTAGTAATTGTGCCAGTATCTTCTCCGAAAATGAATCGACTTCCGGATACATTGCAAGGAGTCACATGGTTTATTTGCAATACAGATGAGGCAGAGACGATTGTCGGTCATGCAATTGACAACGCAGCACATTATGAAAAAGCGCTTCAGCAGCTTCTGCAACTAGGCGCTGAACATGTGATTATCACAGCAGGTGGAAAAGGTGTATTTGCAGCGTCAACTTCAATTGCACCAAGTCATTTTGCGGCTAAGGCCATAGAAAAAATTGAAGATGTTACTGGCGCGGGCGATGCCTTTGTGAGTGCGGTCATACACAGTTGGTTAAGGGGACAACCCTTAGCAACATGTATAGATGCGGGCTTAACAAACGCCAAAAAAACATTGGCGTCTCCGTACACAGTAAGACCTGAATTATCAGAAGAATTATTGAAAAATGAAATGGAGGAATAACATCATGAAAGAATTCATCGTATTATCAGAAGAGGTAAAAGCAGGTCAAGAGAAAGGTCTACCAATTATTGCATTAGAATCAACAATTATTTCGCATGGTATGCCATATCCACAAAATGTACAAACAGCGCGTGAAGTGGAGCAAATTATTCGCGACAACGGTGCAGTACCAGCTACTATCGCATTAATAGATGGGAAAATTAAAATCGGTTTATCAGAAGAAGAACTTGAAATGTTTGGCAATGCACAAGGTGTGGCAAAAGCTTCTCGCCGTGACTTAGCCTACTTACTAGCAACAAAAAAATTAGGCGCGACAACGGTTGCTGCAACGATGATTTGTGCAGAGCTTGCAGGCATTGAAATCTTCGTTACAGGTGGTATTGGTGGTGTACACCGTGGTGCAGAAACTACAATGGACGTTTCAGCAGACTTAGAAGAATTATCGCTAACAAATGTAGCGGTAATTTGTGCAGGTGCGAAGTCAATTTTAGATATTGGCTTAACGCTTGAATATCTTGAAACAAAAGGTGTACCAGTAGTTGGGTATGGTACGGATGAACTTCCAGCATTCTATACACGCCAAAGTGGTTTTGAAGTAAACTTCAAGGCCGATACACCTGAAGAAGTTGCAGCAATGCTTCGTGCAAAATGGCAATTAGGTTTACGTGGTGGAGCGGTTATTGCAAACCCGATACCAGAAGCTGAAGCGCTAGAGCACGAATTCATCACTAACATCATTGAAAAGGCTTTACAAGAAGCTGAGGAAAATGGTATTCAGGGTAAAAACGTAACGCCATTCTTACTTGGTAAAGTGAAAGAACTAACAGAAGGTAAGAGCCTTGATGCGAATATCGCATTAGTGAAAAACAATGCAGTAATCGGTTCAAAAATTGCCGTAGCCTATAATAAAGCAAACTAAAACATATTACGACTCTCTGTGAAGCTCACCGGCGTAGCAGGGGGTCTTTTTATTTATCTAAATGAATAAATTTTCCATGGAAGTAAGCTGTTCACGAGATTAACTAAACTAAATGACACAGTCCCTTTACAATCGACCTCTATTTTTTATACAATTAAATTTATATCTAATCTGAAAAATTTGACGGGCAAGGTGGACATATTATGGCGAAAGAGCAAATTTTGACTCCTGAAGACGTTTTTGATTTAGTCAAATCCTACATGAATGATGAAAATGTCGCATTCGTGAAAAAAGCATATGAACTGGCACGAGATGCGCATATTGAGCAATTCCGTAGCTCTGGTGAACCGTATATTATTCACCCAGTGCAGGTAGCCGGAATTTTAGCAGAATTACAAATGGATCCTGAAACAGTAGCAGCTGGTTTTTTACACGATGTTGTCGAAGATACGGAATTTACGCGTGATGACTTAGTAGGTGAATTTGGTGAAGAAGTTGCAATGCTTGTAGACGGCGTGACGAAGCTGGGGAAAATTAAATATTTATCGAAAGAAGCACAACAGGCAGAAAATCATCGAAAAATGTTTGTTGCAATGGCACAGGATATTCGTGTCATCTTAATAAAACTTGCAGACCGTCTGCATAATATGCGCACGTTAAAGCATTTACCTGCTGAAAAACAACGCCGTATTTCCAAAGAGACGCTGGAAATTTTCGCACCACTTGCGCACCGTCTGGGAATTTCAACCGTTAAATGGGAGCTTGAGGACACAGCACTTCGTTATTTAAACCCACAGCAATATTATCGTATCGTGAGTCTTATGAAAAAGAAAAGAGATGAACGTGAAGCCTATTTAGACAATGTCATGGGTGAAATGAAATCTCAGCTGACAGATGTCGAAATTGATGCTGATGTTTATGGTCGTCCCAAACATATTTACAGCATTTATCGTAAAATGGTGTTGCAAAAGAAACAATTTAACGAGATATATGATTTATTAGCTATACGCGTCCTCGTTGATAGCATTAAAGATTGCTATGCTGTGTTAGGAATTGTTCATACGCTATGGAAGCCGATGCCTGGACGATTTAAAGACTATATCGCGATGCCGAAGCAAAACTTTTATCAATCCCTGCATACGACTGTAATTGGTCCTTATGGTGACCCACTAGAGGTGCAAATTCGTACAAAGGAAATGCATAAAATTGCGGAGTACGGGATCGCAGCACACTGGGCGTATAAAGAAGGTAAAAATATTGATAGCGAAAAACAAAATGTCGATCAAAAATTAACATGGTTCCGAGAAATTTTAGAATTCCAAAACGAGTCTTCCAATGCAGAGGAGTTTATGGAATCTTTAAAATTCGATTTATTCTCTGATATGGTGTATGTTTTTACGCCTGAAGGGGATGTCATTGAATTGCCGGCTGGTTCAGTACCTATCGACTTCGCATACCGCGTGCATTCAGAGGTCGGAAATCGTACAATCGGTGCAAAAATTAATGGCAAAATGGTACCGCTCGATACACCACTGAAAACAGGTGACATTATCGAAATTTTAACATCGAAACAATCATTTGGCCCGAGCCGTGATTGGCTAAAAATTGCTCAATCATCCCAAGCGAAGAATAAAATTAAGCAATTTTTCAAACGCCATCTTCGTGAAGAAAACATCATCAAAGGTAAAGAGATGATTGAAAAGGAAATTCGTGCACAAGACTTTGACATAAAAGAAACAATGTCAGCAGAAAACTTTAAACGTGTTTTCGATAAATTTAACTACACTAATGAAGATGATTTATTCGCAGCTGTTGGTGTAAATGGTATTACTGCACAACAAGTGGTCAATCGTTTGGCAGAAAAACGCCGTAAAGAGCGTGAACAGGAAGAAGCGCTTGAAAAAATTGAGCAAAAAATGAAAAATCCACTTCCGCAAAAACGTACGGAGTCAGGCGTTATCGTGAAAGGCATAGATAATATGCTCATTCGATTATCCCGCTGCTGTACCCCAGTGCCGGGTGATGATATTGTCGGTTTTATTACCAAAGGAAGAGGCGTTTCTGTGCATCGTGCAGATTGTCCGAATATCCAAGTGGAAGATGAGCAAGAGCGTTTAATCGAGGTTGAATGGGAGCATGGACTAACACCTGAGAAAAAAGAGTACCCTGTTGATATTGAAGTATCTGCTTTTGATCGACCTGGCATTTTAAACGAAGTCATGCATATTGTGAGTGAAACAAAAACAAATATTTTAGCAGTGAGTGGTCGTGCAGATCGCGATAAAATTGCGACGATTCATTTAACAATTTCGATCTCTAATATTTCGCATTTGCATAAGGTTGTAGAACGTATTAAACAAACGCCGGATATATACTCTGTGCAGCGAGTCATCAACTAATATCATGCAGTAGAGCTAGTGATGTATAGTAAGTCACTGATATGCATGCTGCAGATATTTATGATGAGTTTTAATGACAGGGACACGGAGCTTTTATGTACTGATAAAGTGGCTGGTACAGAACTTGGTAGAATAGAGGTTTTAAAAAATGAAAGTGGTATTACAACGTAGTAAAGCGGCATCTGTTACTGTTGACGGAAAAGTAACAGGCGCTATAGATAAAGGCTATGTACTTCTTGTTGGCATTACACATGAGGATACAACGGAGGATGTAGCCTATTTAGCAAAGAAAATCGCTAATCTGCGCTTATGGGAAGATGCTGAAGGAAAAATGAATCATTCCATTTTAGAGCACGGAGGAGCCATACTATCCGTCTCACAATTTACTTTGTATGGGGATACAAAAAAAGGAAATCGTCCGAGCTTTACGGGTGCAGCAAGACCACAAGTAGCACAACCATTATGGGTGGCCTTTAACGATACCTTGCGCGAACATGGGTTGCGGGTTGAAACAGGTGTTTTTGGTGCCATGATGGACGTTGCTTTTACGAATGATGGGCCTGTAACAATACTGCTAGAGTCAAAATAATGGTACATTTCCTGTAATTCCTTCATACACTAAAAATGAATGGTTAGTTTGTTGGAAGGAAGTGCATATGTAATGTCGCAGTTGGGAAGCATATCGAATCCATATTTATATGAAACAATAAGAATGATGATTGGTCAGGCAATTGTCGTTCAAACGGTGAAAAATATTCAGCAAGGTATTTTAACCTCTGTTTTACCTGATCATATCGTTGTAGAGGTTTGTCGTACACCCTTCTTTATTCGTATGGAAGAGATTGTATGGGTTACATTGGCAACGAGAAGAAAATAAGTGCATAAGTACCTTCATGTTCACATAATGTGAATTGGAGGTGCTTTTTTTGTTTCAACGTGTAAACAAATTGGTGATTGATTTACCTGAAGTCGAATATGGTGATGCAAATGCAGCGAGTGCGGTACAAGAGTTACTTGGTGGGAAATTTGGAGAAATGTCGACATTAAATAACTATATGTACCAATCTTTTAATTTTAGAGGAAAAAAGAAGTTAAAGCCTTTTTACGATTTAGTGGCAAGTATTACCGCTGAGGAATTTGGGCATGTTGAGCTGGTGGCGAATACAATAAACTTGTTGAACAAAGGATCTTCATTTACGGCTCCACCAGATTTAACACCATTGGAAAACGGCAAGGATATGCGCTCAACTGCAGCATTTATTGCCTCTGCTCAAACATCACTTGCTGTTGATTCTATGGGGATGCCTTGGACAGGTTCTAATGTATTTACGAGTGGTAATTTAGTGTTAGATTTATTGCATAATTTCTTTTTGGAATGCGGTGCTAGAACCCATAAAATGCGTGTTTATGAAATGACCAATCATCCAACAGCAAGAGAAATGATTGGCTATTTACTTGTCCGTGGTGGAACGCATGTACTTGCTTATGCGAGGGCGCTTGAAATGGCTACAGGTGTCGATGTCTCTAAGTTAATTCCAATTCCAAATCTTGATAATCGTGTATTCGATTATGCACGAAAATACGAGGATATGGGCTATGGCAATGTCCTGTTTACCTGGAATAATGTTGGTGATTATAAAGATATCGATCGAATATGGAAAGGAACAAATCCTACCTCTGGTCAACGTTTATATGTACAGGAAGGCTCGCCAAAGGGCTATGATATCCCAAATTTAGACGAGATGCCAGAAGAATTTGCACCAGGTATTGGGCCAGAGGAGTTTGAAAAAATTGCTAAGCGTTTAATGGAGAATATATAAAAAATAAGCACGCCACTGAAAATGGCTGTGCTTATTTTTAGTTTGTTTTCCCTTATTCGTTTACCTCAAAATAATCAAGAATGCCTTGATAGATACCAAGTGTTGCTTGTTCTCGGAATTTTTCTGTTGTAATAACACGTTCCTCATTCGCATTACTTAAAAATCCAAGCTCAATTAATACTGCTTTTTGACGGTTTTCTCGTAGTACTAAGTAATTCCCTTGCTGTGTACCACGATCTTTTAAATCAATCTTACTTGCAAGTCCATTATGTATAGAATCCGCAAGTCCTTTCTGATTGCCGTTCAAATAATAAGTAGTAAAGCCAGAAATGGAACTATTATCAGTTGCATCATAGTGTAGACTTATAAATGCATCGGCTTCATGCTGATGAGCAACTGAAACCCGTTTGCGCAGCGCGACATATTCGTCTGATTCACGTGTCATGACGACGTTTGCTCCAGCGGCACTTAATTTTGAGGCTAATAGCGATGCTGTTTTTAAAGTGATGTTTTTTTCATCGGTCCCGCGTTGCCCTGTCGTACCATGGTCATTACCACCATGTCCAGCATCAACGACGATTGTAATGCCTTTTAATGTTCCTTTCTTACGTGTTTCAGTCTTTTCTACTGTTGTTATCGATTTATTTTTGGAAGTAGAAACGACCCAATTTGCCACAAAGGCGGTTTTGTCATCTAATTGAATTTCATAAAAATCATCTTTAGTGCCCACAATTTGAAAAGATTCACCAGCATCTACACGTTCAACCACTTCTGCTGCTGTTGTAGCGTCAGTTCGTAGGTTTGTCCCATTATAAATAATTGTTACAGATTCTAGTTCCTTAGCAGATGAAGTTTTAGAGGGAGTGTTCACTATGTTTGAAAACGTACCATAGAAACTATATACCCATCCTGACTTTTTATCATTGTACTGAATCTGTACCCAGTTATGTTCTTGAGCAAGTACTTTAAAGTTTTGCCCTTTTGAAACGGTCGCTATTTTTTTAGCTGTTAAATCCGGCTTTTTACGTATGTTAAGCGAATCAACTAAAACGGTAAAGGTTGTACTTTTATCTTTACTGGCAGTAGATACTTCAACTTTTGGTTTCGCAGTTGTTTTTTCTGTTGTTTCGTTAATCGTAACATAGCTTGAGGATACCCAACCGACTAGTCCATTCCAATTGATTTTTGCCCACTCGCCACTTTCCTTTATTAGAATTGCTTGATTACCAGTTGAAAGTTGGCCAAGAACTGCTGAAGAAATATCTGGTTCTGTTCGTATATTCAGCCGATCAACCTGCGAGATGACTGTTTTTTCAATGGTCTGTTTAGCGTTTGTAGAAGTTGTCAGCCATGATGCTACCCAGCCTTCATAATCCTCTGTTTTTACTTGAATCCAATCACCCTCACGACCGATAGAGGTTAGCGAGTCACCTTCTTCTAATGTCGTGATAATCGGGTAAGAAAGTCCTGGTCCCTCGCGCAGATGAAGAATGGTCCCTGATACTTTTAAATCACTGGTGTCGGCAAGAGCTCTTTGACCATCGTGTATACTTGGAATCGTAATTGTTAACAATAGTACGAAGATGATGGTTAAGTGTAAAAGTTTCGTCGTCATCAGATTCCTCCTATTCTTGAGCTATTTTACCATGATTTTATTAATTTGTTCGTGGGAAAAAGGTAATGGAATTCGTTATTTTGACAACAGTTGCATGAAAAATACGAAAATAGTTGACATTACCTGTTGTTGTGACTAACATAAAAGGTAATCAAAAAATGATTAATCGCTTATGACCAAGCGAGTAGCGTATACCTCTATTGGAAAAGAGAGGGAAAGACCTAGGCTGCAATCTTTCCTACAAAAATGTATAGCGTGAACAACACTTGTGAGGCTTTTTTCTGAAAAGGGATGCTTAGTAGGAAAAAACGGAATCGGCCGTTATCCGATTATGAGGAGGGCGCATGCAGTTAATGCGTCAACTAGGGTGGAACCGCGGAAGCTTATATAGCTCTCGTCCCTTGCAATTATGCAAGGAGGCGAGGGCTTTTTTTATTGGTTTGGAAAGATCCGTGCGAAGGATCCCCTCAATCCAGTAAGGTAAACTCGCTCATAAGCAATCAATAAAGGAGGTATTACCATGAGTTTTAAAGTGCCACGTGGTACCCAAGATATCCTGCCAGGCCAATCAGAAAAATGGCAAAAGGTTGAAGCCATTATACGTGATTTATGCAGGGTTTATCGTTACAACGAGATTCGTACACCTATTTTCGAGCAAACAGAATTATTTGCTCGTGGTGTCGGTGAAACAACGGATGTTGTACAAAAGGAAATGTATACATTTGAAGATCGCGGCGGTCGTTCATTAACGCTTCGACCAGAAAATACTGCGGGTGTTGTTCGTGCGTATGTGGAACATAAGATGTTTGGCGCGCCAGATCAACCCGTAAAGCTTTCCTATTTAGGACCAATGTTCCGTTATGAGCGTCAACAAGCTGGACGTTATCGTCAATTTGTGCAATTTGGAGTTGAGGCTATCGGGTCAGCAGATCCAGCAATCGATGCGGAAGTTATTGCACTGGCGATGGATGTTTACGAATCAGCAGGTTTAAAGGACTTAAAATTAGTGATTAACTCACTTGGAGATAAAGAAACGCGTGATGCACATCGTACAGCATTGATCAACCACTTTGAGCCGCATATAGAGGGATTTTGCGCTGACTGCCAAAACCGTCTACAAAAAAATCCACTGCGTATTTTAGACTGCAAAGTAGATCGTGAGCATTCATTAATGTTCACTGCTCCTGCTTTAACAGACTTTTTAACAGAGGATTCAGCGTCCTATTTTGCACAGGTGAAAACGTATTTAGATACGCTTGGTATTACGTATGAAGTAGATCCAAACCTAGTACGTGGTCTAGATTACTACAATCACACAACATTTGAAATTATGTCAACAGCTGCAGGTTTCGGTTCCATTACAACGCTTTGTGGTGGTGGTCGATATAATGGCTTAGTAGAAGAAATCGGTGGACCAAACGTACCAGGAATCGGTTTTGCCTTGAGTATCGAACGCTTATTGTTAGCACTTGAAGCAGAGAATGTAGAACTGGAAACAGCCTCGGCACTTGACGTCTACATGATTGCAATGGGTGATGAAGCGAAACGAAAAGCGGTAGAGTTAACAAGTTCATTTCGTGCAAAAGGTATTTCGACGGAGATGGATTATTTAGACCGTAAAATGAAAGCTCAAATGAAATCAGCTGACCGTTTAGGCGCTAAATTTACAATTGTCCTAGGTGAAACAGAGCTAGAAGAGCAAGTAGCAGCTGTAAAACACATGGAATCAGGGGAGCAACAAAAGATTGCTTTCTCAGAATTAGTTAACTATCTATTAAATAAATAATCTTTGGAGGAATTACAAATGGCAACAAGAACACATGCTAGTAACGAGCTATCGGAAGCGTTACAAGGCGAAAAAGTCGTATTAAAAGGTTGGGTGCAACGTCGCCGTGACTTGGGCGGTTTAATTTTCATTGATTTACGTGATCGTACAGGTATTACACAAGTTGTCTTTAGCCCGGATGTAGCAGAAGCGCATGCTTTAGCTGATAAAGTACGTAGTGAGTACGTTATCGAAATTGAAGGGACTGTAATTCTCCGTTCAGAAGATCAAATTAACCCAAATGTGCCAAACGGAAAAATTGAAGTGGAAGCGACAAGTTTAGTCGTTATTAATACAGCGAAAACAACACCGTTCCAAATTGAAGACCGTACGGATGTATCAGAGGACTTACGATTAAAATACCGTTACCTTGACCTACGTCGCCCTGTAATGTTTGATACATTCAAAATGCGCTCAGACGTAACGCGTACCATTCGTAACTTTTTACAAAACGAAGGCTTCTTAGAAGTCGAAACACCAATTTTAACGAAATCATCTCCTGAAGGGGCACGTGACTATTTAGTGCCATCTCGTGTACATGAAGGTGAATTTTATGCATTACCACAATCACCTCAATTATTTAAACAATTATTAATGGTTGCTGGGTTTGAGAAATACTTCCAGATTGCACGTTGTTTCCGTGATGAAGACTTACGCGCTGACCGTCAACCTGAATTTACACAAGTCGACATCGAAACAAGCTTCCTCACACAGGAAGAAATTTTAGAAATGAACGAGCGTCTTATCCAAGCCGTTATGAAAAATGTAAAAGGCATCGATATCCCTGCACCATTCCAACGTATGAAATATCAAGAAGCAATGGATCGTTATGGTTCAGATAAACCTGACGTACGTTTTGGTTTAGAGCTAGTGGCGCTTAACGATATTTTTGATGGCTGTAATTTCAAAGTATTTGCTGATACAGTGGCGCAGGGCAAACAAGTAAAAAGTATCAACATAAAAGGTGCAGCAGACAAATACTCACGTAAGGATATGGATGAGTTAACAAAATTCGTTGGTATTTATGGTGCTAAAGGTCTGGCATGGCTAAAAGTAACGGATGAAGGCTTAAATGGTCCAATCGCAAAGTTCTTTGATGAAGCATTAGCAGCAGCATTAGTCGAACGTATGGGTGCTAAAGTTGGCGATATTTTAGTATTTGTTGCCGATAAAGCTTCTGTTGTTGCAGCTTCTCTTGGTGCACTTCGCACAAAATTGGGTCAAGATTTAGAACTAATTGATGAATCACAATTTGCATTCTTATGGATTACAGACTGGCCATTATTGGAGTACTCTGAAGAAGATGGTCGCTACAAAGCAGCGCATCACCCATTCACACGTCCATTTGATGAAGATATTGCATTAATGGATACAGATCCAGCAGCAGTTCGTGCACAAGCTTATGATATCGTGTTAAATGGTTATGAGCTTGGTGGTGGTTCGTTACGTATTTACGAGCGTGAACTACAAGAAAAAATGTTTGAATTACTTGGTTTCACAGTAGAGGAAGCACAAGCACAATTCGGTTACTTATTAGAAGCAT
Organism: Lysinibacillus sp. UGB7; assembly: GCF_049058285.1. NCBI lineage: Bacteria > Bacillati > Bacillota > Bacilli > Caryophanales > Bacillaceae > Lysinibacillus > Lysinibacillus sp. UGB7. The sequence continues at coordinate 129,739 of NZ_JBMGUV010000004.1, read as the reverse complement.
TTGAATACGGTGTGCCGCCACATGCTGGTCTTGCATTTGGTCTTGACCGCTTTGTGATGCTACTTGCGGGTCGTACAAACTTGCGTGATACAATTGCATTCCCGAAAACAGCAAGTGCAAGCTGCTTACTGACAAATGCACCAAGTACAGTATCTCCTGACCAATTGAGTGAGCTAAGTTTAGCGATCAAACCGTTTAAAAAATAAGCTCAGGTATCTTCCAACTGTGGATTTTCGTGTCTATATACGCTCGCTTTCCTGGAGGCTGCAGCTAAGCCTCTTGGAGTCGAGTTGTAGGCACGCCAATTAACCCAGCTATAAAGTTTACAGAAGTATATCAAAACCGGAGTTATATAATGCTAAATACCTTGATTCTCTAGCAAAAGTTGTTGGAAATCTAGGTATTTTTTGCGTTTTTGCAAGAATTTTAAATTTTTAATAGAAAATCGTTTGAATTATCTGAAATATGATGTTATTATAACTGTAACACGAATCCTGATGTGTTTGTCTAACTGCTAACTATATTAAACAGTTTTGACCAACACTATATCGTCGGGAGCCTTCCATTTTGTAGTTGCAAACATGCCCCATACGGAGAGGGAAGTTTAACGCTATGAAGCGGGCACCCACCTGCAAATTGCGGGTTCAAAACGAATGTTTCATCGGCATTACGGCACTATCGGGATTCGTCCATACATAAGAAATCAGTAGCCTTTAAATGTTATGGCTACTTCAGATTTACGACAAGAGGTATTCGGCATGATCACATGCCGAATACCTTTTGAAATTTTTATGGAGTAATATTCGTAACAAATAGCCCCTCTTAACGATAGTAGTACGCTACAATCAACTATTTTCTGCCATTTTTGGACTTTGCCACGTCCAATTAGTTAGCTTCTTCAAATTCATGGCATTAAGCATTGTCTGGATGGACAATTTTTTAATCCTTCGTAAGGTTCTTTAGCATCCACACTTACTCGTTCAATCGTCTCTTTACGTCGTGCATAGATTTGTTACATGTCACTTTGTTGAAATAAATGATCGGGTTCTTCCACATGATGTGTTCAAATATTACGTTCAATGATTTTCCGAATTATTCGTCGTACATGGAGCCAATAACGGAGAACTTGCGCATTGAAATGGACAGGATTTATAATGTCTTCTGCCTTTTTTCGTTGTCGTTGAATAGGATACACTAGTTGACTGAAGCCGTGCCCGCGAAAAGCATCCGCCGTAGTAGAAAGCAACGGGTTCATATAAATACTTAAGAAAATTCCAATTTGCGAACTAAATGGTCTTCAGGCACCATTTGGTCAATTGTCAGCATGTCTAATGGATGTCGTTCATTATTACTTTTGATCGTCAACCTATCCATCACCTCAATCATTTATAAACGTACACTAGTTGATTGGAGCGCAGGCGGCGACTTCTGCTGGAATAGCATGAGCTGAAGGCCCCGCAGAGCGTCCGCCGAAGTGGAAATCAACGGACTCATAAAGATGCTTCTTTTTTTAGAACAAAAGCAGCTTTTCAAGATACATAGAAATGTAACCTTAAGATAAAAAATTAGAAAAATAGAAAAATTATCTGTTTATTTTTGTATGAACATTATATAATTGGTATAGACAACTATACCAACTGAGTAAATAGCTTGTCTTTACCTTAAAGAATGCCTTCTAAAAAATAAATGCTGAGGGGGTGTACGGTTGGGAAATACGTTGTTAATTTCCAATGTCACAATTGTTAATCATGATGAGACGCCATTTAAGGGTGATTTATTTATTGAGAATGGTCAGATTATTAAAATAAGTCATGAATTAACCGACAAGGCGGAGCAATATATTGATGGCAAGGATCAAAACTGGTTGCTACTTCCTGGATATATTGATATGCATATTCATGGGTCTGCAGGACATGATACGATGGATGCTACTCAGAAATCGCTTCATCAAATGGCTCGTTCATTAGTAAAAGAAGGTGTTACAGGTTTCCTTGCTACGACAATGACACAATCTATTCCAACGATTGAAAATGTATTCGTTAATTTAGCTCAATTCGAAACTGGTGCTGAAGAAGCGAGAATGTTAGGCATACATGTTGAAGGACCATATTTGTCAAAGCAACGTGCAGGTGCACAGCCAGTAGAACATATCATTTTACCCTCTATTGAGCAATTTACTCACTGGCAACAACTAAGTAAAAAACGCATTAAACAAATGACTGTAGCTCCTGAGGTAGAGGGTGGATTTGCATTTATTGAAGAATTAAGTAAACAAGGGGTGCTTGTTTCGATTGGACATTCTGATGCAACAATAGAAGAGGTCAACAGGGCGATAACATTGGGGGTAAAACAGGCGACTCATTTATACAATCAAATGCGTCCTTTCCATCATCGGAGTCCAGGCGTTGTAGGGGGCGTTTTCTTAGAAGATAGGGTGAAGGTTGAGTTAATTGCTGATTTTGTGCATAGTCATCCACAGTCTGTGAGACTAGCCTATCGTATTAAAGGAGCGGCAGGGATTATATTAATTACCGATGCAATGCGTGCAAAGGGGCTTCAATATGGGGACTATGATTTAGGTGGTCAAACGGTTCATGTGTCAGAAAGTGGTGCACATTTATCGAATGGAGCCCTAGCTGGTAGCGTTTTGACGATGGAACAAGCCGTGAAAAATATGAAAGCGGTAACAAATTGTTCTTTACAGGAGCTTGTCGCCATGTCATCTGCAAATGCGGCTCAACAATTACAACTAGAAACAACAGGGCGTATTGCAGAAGGTTATGATGCAGATTTTGTATTACTGGATGAAAAATTAAATGTACAAAAAACTATTTGTCGAGGTAAAGTTGTATTTGAGAAATCAAAGTAGGAGTAGATAAGGACGGTGCAAGGCTTGTTAGATAAAAATTCTCATATACCAATCTATATACAAATAGAAGAAATTTTAAAGCAGCGCATTTATTTAGAGGAATACAAAATTGACGAAAATATTCCATCTGAACGGGAGCTTTCAGTGCAGTTTGATGTTAGTCGCATGACAGTGCGTCAATCCATTACAAATTTAGTGAACAGTGGGCTTTTGTACCGCGAAAAGGGGAGAGGTACTTATGTAGCCAATCCCAAATTAGAGCAACCACTGATGGGATTAACGAGTTTTACTGAGGATATGCGTGCGCGTGGAATGGAGCCAAGTAGTAAGGTCTTACGCTTTGAAAAAATTATTCCACCCGTAGATGTAGCAGGAGATTTATTGATAGCACCAGGTGAAGAGGTATTCTTTGTTGTGCGGATACGTAACGCTGATTCTAAGCCTATGGCAATTGAAAGAACGTATATTCCTGTAAAAGTATATCCAGAATTAGATGAAAAGAAAATTATGGGCTCACTATATGCGTTGATTGAAGCGAAATTTCATCAAAAAATTGGCAATGCCATTCAACAAATGGAGGCAGCCATTGTCGCTAAGGAAGATAGTAAGTATTTACAAATTAATGGTACAGCCCCAGTTTTAATTATTAAACGAATAAGTTACTTAGCAGATGGTGTTCCATTTGAGCTGGTGCGTAGTACTTATCGTGCAGATCGATACAAATTCATTAGTGAAATTAAAAGGTGATACTATGCATGATTATTTTCTGGAAATACAGAGACTTTTACAAGAGGTGATTGTGCAGGAGCAAGCGCATATAGCAGATGCTGCACAAATGATCGTTCAACGAATTCAACGTGGTGGAATTGTTCAATTATTTGGTTGTGGCCATTCTCACCTGTTAGCACAAGATGCATTTTACCGTGCAGGTGGGCTTGTACCTGTACATCCAATTACGATTGAGCCATTAACATTAAATGCAGGGGCATTAACTTCTTCAAAAAATGAAAAAGATCCTACTATAATCGAACGACATAAACATTATTTTGATTTTCAAGAACATGATGTTTTCATCGTGATTTCGACTTCGGGACGAAATTATGCACCTATAGATGCTGCATTGCTAGCAAAGGAGGCAGATGTACTTGTCATGTCGCTACAATCACTTGCTTATCAAGAGCAGCAGTCACGCCACAGTAGTGGGAAGCGTTTAGAAGATGTGGTCGATGTCATCATAAATACACATATACCGGTTGGTGATGGTTTGTTACATCGCCAAAATATGCAGTATGCTCCCGCTTCAACGGTTATTGGCTCGGCTATACTGAATGCTATTTTTAGTCAAGTCATTGAGCAAATGGCAGATGAACATGGCATCTTGCCTGTTTTTGAAAGTAACAATGTAGAAGCTAATCTGCATCATAACGAAGTCATGATTGCGAATTATCAAAAACGTATTAATTTCAAGTGAAAATTGGAGGGGTAAAGATGAAGAAGACATATAAAATTACAACACCGGAAGGTCTACATGCGCGACCAACAGCTTTACTAGTAACTGCCGTAACAGCATTCAAATGTGACGTTCAGCTAATCTATAAGGAAAAGTCCGTCAATTTAAAATCCATTATGGGTGTCATGGCACTAGGCATAACGCCAGGAAGCATTGTTGATATTTCAGCAGAAGGGACAGATGCTGACAAGCTTTTCCAAACGGTAACAGACGTTATGATAACTAAAGGAATTGGTGAAGAATGCTAGAAATACAGGGAATTGCCGTTTCTGAGGGCATTGCCTTTGCAAATGCCTATTGTTTAATGGAACCAGATCTATCGTTTGAAAAAATAACAATCACGGATATACAGGCAGAACTGAAGCGATTTAAAGCAGCAGTAGTTCAATCGAAAGCAGAACTGCAAGAAATCTATACAAGCGCTCAGACGAAATTTGGTGATGAGGAAGCGTCTATTTTTGCTGCACATCAATTATTGTTAGAGGATCCAGAAATGTTAGCTACTATTGAAAACAAAATTAACACAGGCATTAATGCTGAATCTGCATTGGATGAAGCAACTAAGATGTTTATAGCGATGTTTGAAGGAATAGACAGTGACTATATGAAGGAGCGAGCAGCAGATATACGAGATGTATCGAAGCGAGTATTAGCCAATCTATTAGGTGTAGAAATGCCGGATATTAGTCGGTTATCTTCGAATGTAATTATCGTAGCTGAAGATTTAACACCATCTATGACAGCACAGTTAGATACAAAGCATGTCAAAGGATTTGTTACGGATATTGGCGGACGGACTTCTCATTCTGCGATTCTCGCACGTACATTAGGAATTCCAGCGATAGTAGGAACAAAAACTGCCACACAAGTTATTACACAGGGAACACCTATTATCATTGATGGCATAAACGGCAAAATCATTATAGATGCTACGCCGGAAACATCACAATTTTATGTCCGCCAGCAACAGATACATAATCAGGGACAAAGCGAGCTTGAGCAATTTCGGTCACTACCAAGTATAAGCGCTGATGGATTGCGTGTAGAAATTGCTGGTAATATCGGAAAACCTGATGATGTAGATATGGTAAATTGCGCTGGTGGCGATGGCATCGGCTTGTTTCGAACAGAGTTTTTATATATGGAGCGTCAGGAGTTACCGAATGAGGAAGAGCAGTTCGTTGCGTACCGAACAGTACTTGAAAAAATGCAGGGTAAACCAACAATTGTTCGTACACTAGATATCGGTGGCGATAAGAACCTTCCTTATTTTAAACTACCAGTTGAAATGAATCCATTTTTGGGCTATCGTGCGATTCGTGTATGTTTATCGCATCCAGAAATGTTCCGTACCCAGCTACGCGCATTACTACGAGCAAGTGCATACGGCAACTTGAAAATTATGTTTCCGATGATTGCCACAATAGATGAATTTAGAATGGCGAAAACATTATTGCTTGAGGAAAAGGACCAGTTGAAAAGCGAGGGATTCATCGTATCGGATACAATCGAAGTTGGCATTATGATTGAAATCCCATCAGCAGCAATGATTGCGGACTTATTTGCGCAGGAAGTGGATTTTTTCTCAATAGGGACAAATGATTTAATTCAGTATACATTGGCAACAGATCGTATGAATGAAAACGTCTCGTACCTCTATCAGCCATACCATCCAGCGATTCTTAGGTTGGTTAAAAATGTTATTGATGCTGCCCATCAGCACGGCAAATGGGTCGGTATGTGTGGCGAAATGGCAGGAGATGAAATAGCAATTCCGATATTACTGGCGCTTGGATTAGATGAGTTTTCCATGACTGCGTCTTCAATTTTAAAAACACGTGCACAAATTTCTAACTATTCACAAAAGCAACTTAAACAACATGTTGAAAAAATTTTAATGCTAGCTACTGCGTCTGATGTAGAAGAATATGTCAGGAAGTTCCTATTAAAACAAGATTAATAGTTAGAATATTCTAAAATTAGATAAGGGTGAATAGGTTATGGAAATAAAATTAATTCCTCCAAAAGATTATACGCAAGTACATCGACTAAGGGATTATTGTTTTCCGAATAAATATGTTGGCACTCGCCGTGAGGATTTTCAATATTGGATTGAGCAAAGTACAACACTTGGAGCCTATGATGGGGATAAAGTTGTCGGGCAGCTCTTCATTCTTCCGCTAAATATGACGGTGCATGGTGAGAATTATAAAATGGGTGGTATTGGATTTGTCGGGACTTTTCCTGAGTATCGTCAGCGGGGGATTATTAAAAAACTTATGCTAGAAGCGCTTAAGGAAATGCGACAAAATGGGCAAGCCATTTCTGTATTAGCACCATTTTCAGTATCCTTCTATCGTTATTTTGGCTGGGAACTATTCTTTGAGAAACTTCACTATTCAATTCCACATTCCTTGTTTCCAAACCTAGGAAAACAAGTAGATATTGTGAAACGCATGAGTTTTGAATGGCGAGATGAAGATCTCTTCCAAGCTATTCAGGATTTTCATAATACACAAGCACTGCTTAACAATGGTAGTATGCTGCGCGACGAAGCTTGGTGGAAAAGAATTGAGAGAAGAGCACCTGATAGCCATTTCGCTGCGTATTTTCAAGAAGATAAAGTAGCAGGCTATATTCGTTATACAATGCAAGAGGGAACATTTATGATTCATGATTTTATAGCTCAGGATATGCTAGCAGAACAGGCAATCTGGCGTTTTATAACGTCACATGCATCAAGCGTATACACGATTGAAGGTATCACTGCAAATGACCATCATTTTGGTTTTCAATTTCAGGAACCACAATTTAAAAGAGAAGTCAAAATGGATGTAATGGTAAGAATAGTCGATGCTTTTGCTTTTATGCAGCGTTATCCGTGGGAGGACATACAAGAACCACTATATGTGTCTTTAGAGGATGCTTTTTGTCCTTGGAATGAATGTGTATACAAAATAAATAAAGATGGTAATGTCTCCATAATCGAGGCAAATTCGATATCGGATAAGCATATGCTAGCATTACCAATCAATCTATTTTCTGCAATGATGGTCGGTTATCTTCCGGTTCAGGAAGCGCTAATTTATGCAAAAAAGGATGCTATAAAAGAAGTAGTGGATACGTGGCAACAAGCGATTCCGCGTAATCGACCAGTATTCTATGAATATTTTTAAAATATCAAAAAATTTTTAAAGTTTTTTCTGGACTATACCAGTTGGGTTAATCCATTTATTAGCAAGTTATGAAGTGATAGCCCAATTATTAATACCCATTTCAAGTAAAGAAAAGCATGTAAAAAGTATATTGTGGTATATACCAATTGGTGCTATTCTCATATTAAGAAAGCGATTACATGACATGTGATAGTTGTAAAATGGCGTTCAATCGAGCAGACAATTTGAGAAAAGAAAAGGAGTGCGGACGATGAAAAATATTATGTTAGTTTGCGTAGCAGGGATGAGTACGAGTTTACTAGTGTCAAAAATGCAGAAGGCAGCACAAGAACAAAATATTGAGGCTGATATTTATGCCATTGCTGAAAGTGAGGTTGAAAAAGTATTAGCAAATAAAGCGGCTGATGTACTTTTACTGGGCCCACAAGTGCGTTACTTAAAGGGGTCATTTGAAACAAAATATAAGGAAAAGAATTTCCCAATCGATGTCATTAATATGGCTGATTACGGCATGATGAATGGTGAAAATGTTTTAAAACAGGCACTAAAGCTGATTGGATGAAGGAGGCTGACCAATGGAAGAAACAGTTATGATGCAGGCCATTATGGGCTTAATTGTGCATAGTGGTAATACGAAGAGTGAATGTATGGAAGCCATTCAGTTAGCAAAAAAGGGGCTTATCAGTGAAGCAAAGGAAAAAATAAACATGGCGAATGAAGCGCTTACAGAAGCACATCATTCACAGACAGCTTTATTGACGCAAGAAGCAAGGGGAGAAAAAGTGGAAGTCTCGATGCTCTTAATTCACGCACAAGATCACTTAATGAATGCCATTACATTCCGTGATTTAGCGCAAGAAATGATAGAGCTATATGAACGTATCACAGGGGAGTAGCATCAACTTTTGATGTCACAATAAAAAGCAAAAGGGAGTGTGTGAAATGTTCCGTTTTTTAGAAGAAAAATTTGTTCCGGTAGCTGCAAGAGTTGGGAATCAGCGTCATTTAGTTGCCATACGTGACGGTTTTATCACGATAATGCCATTGACAATAGTGGGATCGCTAGCGGTATTAATTAATAACCTACCTATAGACCTGTATCAAAATGCACTTGACTCCATTTGGAAACATGAAACTTGGACACAATGGGGCGGCAATATGTGGGGAGCAACATTCGGAATAATCTCACTATTATTAGCCTTTTCTATTGCTTATCACCTCGCAAAAGGTTATGACAAGGATGGACTGTCAGCAGGGGTCATCAGTCTTTCAAGTTACATGACTTTCGGTACTTTTGGTGAGGGTGGTTTAACAGGCTTAACAACAGGTACAGGTGGTATATTTATAGCCATTATCATTGCATTACTCTCTACTGAAGTATTTTGTAGATTGTCAGGCAATCGTAGACTGCTGATTAAAATGCCAGATGGTGTACCACCAGCTGTTTCTAAATCGTTTGCAGCATTACTACCTGCTATTATTACAATTGGCATATTTGCTTTAGTGCGTACAATCATTTCGGCTGGCTTTGATATTCCTGATATTGTGGGTTCATTCTACGCAACAATTCAAGAGCCATTTATGGGCTTAACGAATACATGGGTTGCAGCACTAATTTTAGCGTTTATTCCTACGTTTTTATGGACATTGGGTGTTCATGGTGCGAACATCATCGAACCATTTATGCAATCTATTAATCTACCGGCAATCGATGCGAACGTTGCAGCGATTTCAGCTGGTAAAGCAGCGCCGTATATCGTAAATAAACCATTCTTTGATGCTTTTATCAATATGGGTGGATCGGGTACGACAATTGCACTTATTATCGCTATTTTCATTATTGCAAGAAAGAATAAACAATATAATACGGTTGGAAAATTATCAACTGCACCAGGTATTTTCAATATTAATGAACCGTTGCTTTTTGGTCTACCGATCGTATTAAATCCCATTTTATTTATACCATTTATCTTAACACCGATGATTAATGTAACAATTGCTTTCTTTGCCACAAAATGGGGTTGGGTTCCAGCGGCGACGGTTCCAGTACCGTGGACGACACCACCGATTATCAATGGTTTCTTAGTGACTCAATCTTGGCGTGGGGCTGTATTAAGTATCATACTGATTGTTGTAGCAGTTTGTATTTACTTACCATTCCTAGCGATGGCAAATCGCGTAGCAAAGCAAGAACAAAAACCGGAATCAGAAACTCAAAATGTAGAAGTGTAAAAGCTTAGTGATGGAGGTATTTGAATTGAGACGATTAGGTATTTCACTATATCCTCAGCATAGTACATTAGAAGAAATGAAACAGTATGTACAGCTAGCGCATGACAATGGCTTTGATCGTATTTTTACTTGTCTGATGTCCTTGAACAATGAGGATGAACGAATAAAATTACAGCAAATTAATGCTATTGCAAAGCAACTGGGATTTGATATATCTGCTGATATCGCACCTGCCGTTTTTGAGGAGCTTGGCTTAACGTATAAAGACATAGCTGTTTTCAAAGAACAATATCATCTAGCGGCATTGCGTTTAGACATGGGATTTTCAGGTCAAGAGGAAGCATTTATGTCACTAGATGCTAGTAATTTGAAAATAGAGTTAAATATTAGTAATGGCACAAAATATCTAGAAAATATATTATCCTACCAACCGAACAAAGATAATATTATTGGTTGCCATAATTTTTATCCTAGACAGTTTACAGGTCTTTCACGTCAGCATTTTTTAGAGACCTCCAACCTATTTAAAGCAAATCACGTTCATACAGCTGCTATGATTTCCTCTCAGCATGCAATATTTGGTCCTTGGGAAAAAACACTGCATGGCTTACCAACATTAGAGGAGCATCGTCATCTGCCAATTACTGTGCAAGCGAAAGATTTATGGCACACTGGTTTAATCGATGATTGTATTATCGGCAATATGTATGCTTCTGAAGAAGAGATACGGGCATTAGGGCAATTGAATCGACACAAGCTAGAGCTGAAAGTTGTGCAGGCACCCGAAACGAGTATTTTAGAGCAAGCTATACTATTTAAAGAACCCCATTTTAACCGTGGAGATGTTTCAGAATATGTTATTCGTAGTACACAGTCTCGTGTTAAGTATAAAAATGGAGATTTTCAAGTCCATGATACGCAACCATTGAAGCCAGGTGATATCACAATTGATAATAATTTGGATGTTCGCTATAAAGGGGAGCTACAAATAGTCTTAAAAGAAATACCGAATGCGGGCTCAACAAATGTAGTAGCGAGAGTTGTAGAAGAAGAGCAATTTTTAATAAAGCAGATTCAACCGTGGGCGTCATTTGGCTTTACGAAATAATTGATAACTGGACTAAGGATTGAGCCAACAGCGTTTGCGCTCAATCCTTTTTTAAGGGGAGAAGAGGATGTATATACTGGCAATTGATGGCGGTGGCACAAAAACATCTGCAGTTATTTGTGATGAACATGGCAGTATTTATGCCAAAGTAGTCACGTCACGAAGCAACCCAACTGCGATGGATGCCCATAGCTTTGAGTCAACGATTCATGATTTATTACAACAATTACAGGCACAAAATCCACAAGTATTTGCTGCGCTACATAGTTGTTTTGCAGGTATGGCAGGGGTGAAAGAGCGACAAGCTGAGCAAAAAGTGAAAGCGATTATGCAGCAGTATGTTGACAAGACGACGGCTATTGTGATTGAAAATGATGCTTGTATTGCCCTGTATGCAGGTACACTCGGACAGGAGGGCATTGTACAAATAGCCGGGACAGGTGCTATCACAATGGGCTACGATAGTCAGCGGAATTATCATCGTGTTGGTGGTTGGGGTTACCTTTTTGATGATGAGGGGAGTGGTTATGACTTAGGCAATCAGGCGCTCAAGGCCGTATTTCAAAGCTATGATCGGCGGGCGAAGCCAACAGCCTTAACCGATGTCATATTGCATCATTTTTCTGTTGAACATGTACCGCAATTAATAGAGTGTATTTATGGTAAGGATCATCCACGAACAGTGATTGCACCGTTAAGTCAATATGTTTTTGATGTGGCAGACAAGGGGGACAATGTTGCAGTTAGCATAATTGAGGGTGCATGTGAAAAATATTACAAGGCGATAAAAGCATGTTACACTCGCATGATATGGGGGCTAAAGGATGTGCCTGTTGTTTTAGCAGGTGGGGTCTTTACCAATGAAGCCTATTTTATGCCAAAATTACAGCAACTCGCAAAAGAGGATGCACTACCTTTGCGATTTATGATACCGGTTTTACAACCAATTGGAGGGGCAGTCATAGGAGCTTTTAAACAGATGAATGTCCAGCTCGATTCCTATTTTGTAGAAGCATTTCAAAAAAATTATAAACAATGGAGAAGTTAAGGTGACTGGTAGTTAAAAAACTAAAAGGTATCAGAAATGCCCAGTATTCCCTATACCTTTTAGTTTTTTCTGTGGTTTTTTGTACAAAACACGTGTTGGTCTGTAGAGTCAGTGTCTCTTACGAGTGCTGCTTACGCTGTTTGTGTATCTCGCCATGTCCAAGTAGCGAGTTTTTTCAAATTCATTGCAACACAAGTAAGCGGAGGCTAGCTGGCTCGTCAGCGGAAAACAGGTGGCTTTTTCCGGACCTGATTAGTATTACTTATAATTTATCGAATTTAGATTTTAGTTTACAAGTTCCGTATTCTATCTTTAGGAGATATAAATTTTAATAAAAAAGTTATGATATGATTTTTAGTACTAGGCTGTTTTTTTACCCAGTTTAAAGGAATAACATGCTATTCCTAAGGCTATGAATACCATTAGGCCTCCTAACCATATCAAGTAAATAATTTCTGTATATTCTATTACCAATCCACCTAATCCAGCTCCTAATGTCATACCAATGTTCATAATGGCGGTATTGAAACTTAAAATAATTTCTGACGATTGTGGTTTTAAAGAAGTCAGATAGAATTGGTTTGCTGGAGTTGTTGTCCAAGCTGCAATTGCCCAAATCATGATAGTGATTAGTGTTCCTATAGTAGAGTGTATAGTAAATGTTAAAACCATTAGCACTATTGTATGAATTACTAAACTGATAGTTATTGTTAGGTACGATCCCCACTTATCAACAGCATACCCTCCAAAACGTGAACCGATAAAGGCAGAAACTCCTAAAATTAAAAGAGTCATACTTATCATTTCTATTGAAAAACCTGCATACAGGCTTAGAATAGGAGAAATGTAAGCGAAAACAAGGGTGTATCCGAGAATCCAAAAAGCTGTAATAAATAACCCAATGAGTAATCGTTTATCTTTTATTAGAATCAATTGTTGTTTTATGGGCATTGGTTTATTCCCATCTAATTTAGGAATAAATTTTTGAAGTAACATGATATTGAGACATGTTACAACTCCGATAATAAGAAAGATATTCCGCCAGTCTATATATGCTGCAGTAAAAGTTCCAATCGGGACTCCAAACGCTAAAGAAACAGTAAATCCTGTAATGACGGTTGCCATTGCACTTCCGCGCTTGCCAGGTTGAGCAAGGTGAGCTGCGTAATTCGTTGCTACGACAATATATAATCCCCCACTCAAAGCTAGCACAACTCGAGAAAACATTAGAATTGTGTAATTATGGCTGATGTATGCCATGATATTTCCTGTTAAGAAGATAACCATGGAATAGAGTAGAACTTTTTTTCGATCAAACTTAGAAGTGACCATTACTAAAATAAGGGCACCTATTGCATAGCATAAGGAATATATAGTGATTAATTGTCCAGCGACTGAAACAGATATATCTAAATCAGAAGAAATTATTTCTAAAATTCCTGATACTACAAATTCCGCTGTCCCTGTTACAAAGGCACCTAAAGTTAATAAATATATGGCAAAATGATTCAAAATTCTCCACTCCTTTTTCTATCGTGTTTTTATTTTATCTAACATGATATCATGAGTAAAATTGATATTTTTCATAAAGGAGATGAGCGTTTACTCATGAGTTTTGCGCGTTTTGAAGTATTTAGTAAAATTGCAGAGCTTGGAAGCTTTACGAAAGCTTCTCAACAATTAAATATGACCCAGTCTGCAGTGAGTCATGCTATGACGAGTTTAGAATCAGAGTGGGGAGTTTTATTAATAAATCGTGATCGAAGAAAGGGGATTACGCTGACTGAGATAGGGCAAAAATCACTTCTTCACATCAGAGAAATTTTAAATAGAATGGAACATATTAATCAGGAGATTGCATTAGTTAGAAATCTAGAAATAGGTACGATTCGTATCGGTACTTTTGCCAGTGCATCATCCTGTTTATTACCGAAAATACTTTCTGAATTTCAGAAAAAGCATTCACAAATAGAGTTTAAATTTTATGAGGGTTCATATGAGGAAATAACAGAATGGCTAAATATTGGTATTATTGACATTGGGTTTGTTGTAGAAATGGATTCAACTTCGACATTTGAAATAATACCTCTTATTAAAGATAAAATGGTTGTAGCATTTCCCCGTAATCATATGTTGAATTACCAAGAAATTATAAATATTCAAGATTTGCAAAAAGAACCTTTTATTATGCCAACAGGGATGTATCAACGGCATATTGAAGCTTTGTTTAAGCAAGAAAATATACACCCAACTATTCGTTTTGAAGTGCATGATTGTAATACAATAGCAAATATGGTACAGGAAGGTCTTGGCATTACAATTGGTCCGGAGTTATTTTTAAAAACGCAGCCAAACGTTCAATTAGGTACCTTAAATTTAACCCATTGGCGTCATGTGGCTTTAGCTTGTCCTTCTGTAAAAGAAGCGTCCCCTGCAGTTAGAGAATTTCTTGCAGTTGCGAAAAAGGTTTTTAAAAGTAAGAACTGACTTATCAAAGCCTTGTACTCTTGGAAGAAAGATTATTACTTCTAAATGCCTGAATGTAAAAGTCCCATTTTCCCACATTTGGGGAATCGGGCGAATTTCAATTCTCGTTTATTTAATATGAAAAAAGCGCTATTTTTATCGAATTTGCCTAACAACTTATTTTCGTAGTAATTTTCACTTGATGAATATCGTGATAAAATGTAATATAGGTTTGATTTTATCTTAGTATATAACTAGGTTTACTAATAAAAAATTTCAATAAATGGAGAGTGTAGGAATGTTACATCAATTTTCACGTAACGAGCTCGCAATTGGCACAGAGGGACTCGAACTTTTAAAAAATACAACAGTGGCCATTTTAGGTGTTGGTGGTGTCGGGTCATTTGCAGCGGAGGCATGTGCACGCAGTGGTATTGGCCGTATCATTTTAGTAGATAAGGATAATGTAGATATTACGAACGTCAATCGTCAACTAGTCGCATATCTTTCAACGGTAGGTAAATCAAAATCAGGTACCATGAAAGAGCGCATAGCTGATATTAATCCAGAGTGTGAAGTGATTGATATGCATATGTTTTATACGGAAGAAACATATGAGGAATTCTTTGCACAGGGCATTGACTATGTCATTGATGCGAGTGATACAGTGATGTATAAAATCCATATTATGAAAGAATGCCTAAAGCGTAATATCCCTATTATATCAAGCATGGGAGCGGCAAATAAAATGGATCCAACACGCTTCAAAATTGCCGATATTTCTAAAACACATACAGATCCATTGGCAAAAGTCATACGCACAAAACTACGGAAAGATGGCATTCATAAAGGCATAACTGTCGTGTTCTCCGATGAAAGTCCGATTGTGGTGCGTCCAGATGTTGTAGAACATGTAGGAAAACCTGATGCAGCCATTCGTAAGGCGAAAATGCCCCCATCTTCCAATGCCTTTGTACCCTCAGTTGCAGGTTTAATTGCCGCAAGTTGGGTAGTGAACACCATTTTAGCAGATGTGAAAATTACACGTGTGCAAGGCTAATTCAGTGTTCTATAGTATACAATATTTCTTTTAGTATTAACTTCTGAAAAATGATGAGTCATTTCGTTTTGATGAGGAGTGCTTTCCAAAAAGTAATTGCTATATACTGGAGTTTTTTTTGAAACAGAAAGTAGTCGTCTCAACTGACTTTAGAGACGGCTACTTTTTCTATGTTACAATAGGACAGTTGAAAAATGAGGAGGCATTATAATGGAGCAAATTTATCAAATGGAATATAGAGGCTTGAATCTATTCGATGAAATTAGCACAGTGGAGTTAGCAATTGATGAGGCTAGACGGACAATACATATTTTTGATGTTGGACAGGTTGTGACACCTATTTTCAATTTTGATGTATCTGCTTATGAATTATCAGATGGTTTTTATAAAATGGCTGATATACTTCGTCATAAACGTATATTAACAGAGCAACAACCTGCCAGTGAACTGACGTTAAGCGAATGGCTAATTTCCAATAATGCGTATTTTTATAGTCCAAAACATAGAATTAAAAAGTATGTCAATGGCTGTATCGTAGAAATAATTGATGGAGAAAAAGAACAATTCCTGTTTGATGTCTACGTGCAAAGAGTTTAATTTTACCAAGATAATAAATCTCACGTTCGCAAAATGCTAAGAATTCACGAAATTGCCTTATTTTTTTCATGAGCTCACTTCTTCTTTTGGTTTATTGCTATAATTTGAATAATTCCAATATATATACACAAGCAGTAAATTTGTTTGGAATGTACAGGACTACTTAGGGGAAGTTGGACTGGCGTTTGATAAAACAAATGAGAACATGGGAGAGTGGGAATATGGAAATACAAGTAATTCGTGATCATTTAGATATTGTAAAACTCCAAGATAAAATGAATAGTATTGTATTTGACTATCTGGACACATCTAACAATTATACAAAGGCAATGCGAGGACTAAAACCTTTATATGCACAAGTAACAACCTTTTATAAAGAGCATGTGGCTGGTCTGGCTGGTGAATTACCGACTGCGAATACGTATTGGCACCTGTTTATAGATTGTAGTGCAAAGCTTTGCTATTTTTTAGCAGTATCTACCTATTATGCAACAAATGAGCTGCAAAAAACACCAGAAAAAGTGGAGCGATTATTGGCTATTGCTGCCTACTCATTACCAAGTATTGAACAGGAAGAAAATGAAGAATTTTTGACAGCTATTTTTGCACTCTATCATGAAGTTGTTGGAGATGATGAAAAGACTACTGCACTGCGCGAAGGAGTTTTAGCGCAAAAAGGTGATGTGAAACAATGTTTACATCAATTCAAAGTCTTTGTTGAGAAGGAAACCACTGAATAATATTGAATTTTTACCATTGTCATTAGTAAAGAGGCAATGGTTTTTTTGATCCCGCCATAACGGTCAGTAAGCTGACGCCAAGTGGAAAGATGACAATAAGTGAACAGGGTGGGCGATCAACTGACCGTAAAAGCCCGAAACAAGCAGTGGGGATGAAGAACTCCCACTGCTTGAAGTTTCACTTTATCTTTTAAATTAGCGTACGGTCTTTTTGTAAGGCAAGGAATTTTGCTAATATGTAAGCTACAGCCAATAGAGGTATTTAAAGTTTTATGTCGAAATATAGATAAAAAAAGCAGAAAGATGCCAATTAACAAGGTTAATATAGGATAAATGCATGGAGTAGAAATGTGAAAAAGTAGTAGAGCTCAACATATCACTTTGTAGGAAGGGGGCGTAGCAATGTTAGTAAACGGCATTGAAATCGATTTGTTTGATTTAGAAAAACCGCTTCTATTAGTCAGCAAAGAGGATGAATTATTGTTTAATCAACTTATAAAACCAACGCTTGAACAGGGGCTCATACAATGTCAATTGGCGCTATCTACTAGAAAATCTATTTCGTTGGTGAGGGATATTTGGCTGGCAATGTACAAAGACCGTGAAAAATTATTTATCAATAGCGGACATGCAATGTTGTATCCGATTCGTTTGATTCTTTTCGAGTTAGTGACGCAAGAGGAGCACTTTAAACGTTTGGCAGCAAAGTCTCGTGAAAATGAATGTCTTTCACTCATTTATGCCGTTATCTTTTTACAATTTGTGATGCAGTGGCTAAAGGAGCGATTTAGCGAGAATCAGGCGGTTTACGATGCTTTAAAGTTCCTATATCGAACGACAGATGATAATGCTGATGACGACCAAACTTCCATAACGAGAGAACAGGCAGTGGCTCAAGCAATTGCAGTGAAATCAATACGCTTAGAGGTACAGAATAATAATCAAGAGTTTGCTAGCTTACTGTTTCAAACGTATAATTTTGTTAACTATTTACATGAAAAAGTTGATGCCAAAGAAATGACAACATTACCTTCTATGCGAAATGTAGCCGAAACATTAAATTTATTTTATAGTAAACGATACACAAACAATAAAGCAGGTTTCACAGGATGATTGCCAAAAGCAGTTATCCTATTTTTCTTATTATCAGAAAAATTAATCCGTTGTTATGTGAATTAATTTCATAAATAGTTTTTCTATAAGAAACACGAACATTTTTGATGGAGCGTAAGGCGGCGACTTCACGAGTGATATTTTTGATTGGATACCTTTTAATGTCTGTGTTGTCAATCTGGTATCAAAGTCAAAGGAGGAAAATGATGGCGCAAATTCAACACGTGCGTTTTGATATGGAACGTGTATCACTTGTGATCGGTACGCTTGCCCACTCAGTATCAAAATTACAAGTTAAATAGTAAAAAAAGTGATGCGACTTCCGGCGGCATCACTTCTTATTATGCTGAAACGTTTTCAATTTTTCGTAGATACCTGCCATTCGTTTCTCTTCGCCTGCAATAACGGGCTTGTAAAATTCTGTGTCAACCAGTGCGTCAGGTAAATACTGCTGATCCACCCAGCCGCCGAAAGTGCCGAGAGGGCTATTGTGAGGATATTTGTAGCCAACATGACCTAAATCTTGTGCACCACTGTAATGAGCGTCACGTAGATGAAGTGGAATATCACCTGTTTTCCCCTCGTTGATGCTGGCAATGGCCGCATCAATTGCTAAGATGGCAGAATTTGATTTCGAAGCAAGGCACATTTCAATGACAGCACTTGCTAGGGGGATACGGGCCTCAGGTAAGCCGAGCCGTTCTGCTGCTTGCACGGCGGCGAGCATATGGGCACCGACATCTGGATTAGCAAGTCCGATATCTTCATAAGCCATAACGAGTAAGCGTCGACTAACAGCTACTAAATCACCACTTTCCAACAAATGTGCTAAATAATATAATGCGGCATTCGTATCACTTCCACGCACTGATTTTTGCAGGGCGGACAGTAAATTATAAAAATGAGAGCCGTTTTTATCACCGTATACACCTATTCGCCCGATGAGGTGTTCGATGATATGGTTTGAGGCAATTGTTTGTCCATTTACTTCATCGCTCGCATAGTAAATCGATTCAAGTAAAGTAAGTGCTTTACGAGCATCACCATTAGCCGCTGTTGCAATTTGTTCAATTTGTTCTTCCGATAGCACAAATTCATATTTACCAAGCCCTTGCTTCTCATCAGTAAGGGCCTTTTTGATGAGCTCAACTAAATTCTCTGTAGTTAGCCGTTTTAACTGGTGGATTTCCCCACAGCGCGAGCGAATAGCTGGATTCACATCATGATATGGATTCTCTGTAGTGGCTCCAATCAACACGATGGAGCCGTTTTCAACGTGTGGTAATAACGTATCCTGCTGTAATTTATTAAAGCGATGAATTTCGTCCAAAAAAAGTAGGACTTTACCGGATATTCTTGCTTCCTGTACAATGTCCTCCACATCTTTTTTCCCTGCGCGAGTCGCATTTAGAGAAAAGTATGACAGCTGTGAGCTACCAGCAATTGCATTGGCAATTGACGTTTTGCCAATACCTGGTTCACCATAAAGTAACATGGACGGGACATGTCCATTTTGAATCATTTTATAAAGAGCGGTATCAGGTCCGACGAAATCTTGTTGACCAACGATTTCATCGAGTGTATGTGGTCGCATGCGATAAGCAAGTGGTTCATTATGCAAAAGTCATCCTCCGTTCGTACGCTTGTTCTAATTTATAGTATATCATATCGTTATAGGACTATTTCCGAGTTCTACGAGCGGATATTATGATATACTGTCTTTAGTATTTTGACTAGACTAATGAGGGTGATAAAATGAAAATTTCAACAAAGGGCCGCTACGGGCTGACAATTATGATTGAATTGGCAAAACATTATGGTGAAGGTCCAATTCCACTACGTAAAATTGCCGCAGAAAAGGAACTTTCTGAAGCATACTTAGAGCAATTAGTATCGCCATTACGTAACTCAGGCTTAGTAAAAAGTGTGCGCGGTGCATACGGTGGTTATATGTTAGCGAATCCACCAAGTGAAATTTCGGCAGCGAGTGTTATTAGTGTCTTAGAAGGTCCAATCCAGCCGGTAGAAGGAATCGAAAATGAAGAAGCACCTCAACGTGAGTTGTGGCTTCGAATCCGTGACGCTGTAAAAAATGTTTTAGATACAACGACAATTGAAGATTTAGCACAATACACAGAAGGAAATGTAGTAGATGGCTATATGTTCTATATTTAAAAAAGTCTAGGCTAAAGCGCCACCCTTCGAGATGTTAATTGTTGCCACATAGCTGTGGACTCATGGTGTCAAGAAATCCCCTGTAGAAGTGTGAATTCGCACTTTACTGTGATTTTTTCGACATGCTGGGAGTTCGGTAATCATCCAAGGTGTGGTGTTTTTATGGCAACTGATCGTCGAGGGTAAAAGGGCACTTTAGCGCTTTTCGTATAAAGGAGTTTTCAACATGAATTCATACATCTATCTTGATCATGCAGCGACATCACCAATGAATGACAAGGTAATTGACGCTATGACTTTAGCGATGCGTGCGGTATATGGGAATGCATCAAGCATTCATGGTGCAGGTAGAGAGTCACGCAAACAATTAGATGATGCACGTGAAGTACTGGCGCAGTCCATCGGTGCAAAGTCAGGTGAAATTATTCTAACAAGTGGCGGCACAGAAGCTGATAATACAGCGATTCTAGGTACAGCTTATGCACGCGCTACTGAAGGTAAGCATATTATTACAACACAAATTGAACATCATGCAGTGTTACATACGTGCGAAAAGCTTGAGCGAGAAGGCTTTGATGTGACATATTTACCAGTAGATACCAAGGGGCGCGTTTCTGTAGAAGCGGTTCAGAGGGCACTACGTGAGGATACGATACTAGTAACGATTATGTACGGTAATAATGAGGTTGGTACCATTCAACCAATTGCTGAAATTGGTGAGTTGTTACGCAACCATCAAGCGACATTCCATACAGATGCTGTACAGGCCTATGGATTAGAGACATTTGATGTAACAGAGTTACAAGTTGATTTGTTAAGTGTATCTGCACATAAGATGAATGGACCTAAAGGAATTGGCTTCCTTTATCACAAGATAGGTACGCCGCTCGCTAGTTATGTACTTGGTGGTTCACAGGAGAAAAAACGTCGTGCGGGTACTGAAAATGTACCTGCTGTTCTTGCTTTTGCTGCAGCCGTCCAAAGTGCAAGTGAGTTGCGTTCAGACAAGCGTGCACTGTACAATCACTTTAAGCAAATTATGCTTGATGTTTTCACACAGGAAAAACTGTCATTCCATCTAAATGGAGATACAAAAGATGTACTACCACATGTATTGAATATAAGCTTTACAGGCATGGAAGTAGAATCATTTTTAGTAAATCTTGATATGGCGGGCATTTGTGCCTCAAGTGGTTCAGCGTGTACAGCGGGCTCAATTGAACCTTCACATGTGTTAGTTGCGATGTTTGGGCAAGGCGCTGAGGAATTACGCAATTCAATTCGTTTTAGCTTTGGTGAAGGTTTAACGGAAGATGATGTACGACAAGCCGCAGAAAAAACAGCAACAATTGTACGAAGACTCGCAAATTAATAAGTGACAACTACACTGTTTTTAAAATGAGCAGATAATTTAACAACTCTGACGAATAACACTTTTGTTGTTCGTTGTGGTGAAATTGATTGAAAGAAAAGGTGACAGCAAATGAAAGAAACACGTAACCCATCACAAATTCGAGTCGTTGTCGGCATGTCGGGTGGGGTAGATTCTTCGGTTGCGGCATACTTGTTAAAGCAGCAAGGTTATGAAGTAATCGGGATTTTTATGAAGAACTGGGATGATACAGACGAAAACGGTGTTTGTACAGCTACAGAAGACTATGATGATGTCATTAAAGTATGTAACCAAATCGGTATTCCCTACTATGCAGTGAATTTTGAAAAGCAATATTGGGATAAGGTTTTCACTTACTTTTTAGAAGAATATAAAGCAGGGCGTACACCAAATCCTGATGTCATGTGTAATAAGGAAATTAAGTTTAAAGCTTTTCTTGAGCACGCGATGAATTTGGGTGCAGATTATTTGGCGACTGGGCACTATGCACGCATCGATCGTAGTGGTGAGGGCGAAGTTCAAATGCTTCGTGGTGTTGATGACAATAAAGATCAAACTTATTTCCTCAACCAATTATCTCAGGAACAGCTAAGTCATGTAATGTTCCCAATTGGTGATATTGAGAAAAAAGAAGTGCGCAAAATTGCAGAAGAAGCTGGTCTTGCTACTGCCAAGAAAAAAGATTCGACAGGCATTTGTTTCATCGGTGAGCGTAATTTCAAAGGATTTTTAAGTCAATATTTACCCGCTCAACCTGGTAAAATGGAAACGATGGATGGCGTTGTAATGGGTCAACATGATGGCTTAATGTATTATACACTAGGTCAACGTCATGGCCTTGGTATTGGTGGAGACGGTGAACCTTGGTTTGTGCTCGGCAAAGACTTAGAACGAAACGTGCTACTTGTTGGACAAGGCTTCCACCATGATGCAGTGTACTCTACTTCACTAACAGCTGTAAAAATGAGCTATACTTCGACAAAAAAATTGCCCGGGAAATTTTCATGCACGGCGAAATTCCGTTATCGACAAACGGATACACCAGTAGAAGTGGAAATTTTAGAGGACGGTCGTACACATATTACATTTGCTGACCCTGTACGTGCTATTACGCCTGGACAAGCTGTTGTATTATATGATGGTGAAGTGTGCTTAGGCGGCGGGACAATAGATGAAGTCTTTAAAAATAATGAAAAATTAACATATGTTGGATAACTTGTGATTAGGCTGCCGTTAACCTGATGTAGTATATATTTCCCAACTATTGATGATATGTGTTTTCATTCAGTGGAAGGGTACAAAATTGAGTTAAGTGATATACTCTCTGGTGAATGCCACGGATATTGAACAGTGCTTGCATAGTTTAATATCCGTAGGTAATGAACGAGCAGTCTTTCGCTACATAGAGGTGAAAAAATGGATTTTAATGAACAGGGCATTCTAGCATTTCAAGAAAAACGTTATGAAGATGCGGCCCAGCTTTTTACACAGGCAATAGAAGCTGAGCCTGAAAATGCAATTGGATATGTGAATTTTGGTAATTTGTTAGCGGTACTAGAGGACACAGAGCGCGCAGAGCGTTTTTTCCAAAAGGCTATTACAGTGGATAATTCGGCTGCAACGGCTTACTACGGCTTAGCTAATTTATATTTTAATGCCGAGCGTTTTGCCGAAGCGTTGAAACTTTATGAGCAAGCGGTGACACATAAAATCGAGGGTGCCGACGTGTATTACATGATGGGTAAATGCTTTGAACGTATGGAAAATCCCAAGCTAGCCTTACCATATTTACAACGTGCAGCGGAGCTTTCGCCAGAGGATACACAAATTCGTTTAGCTTACGCAATTGTACTTTGTGCATTAGAAATGTTCGACGAAGGTAAAAAAGAATTGGACTTCTTAATCGAACAGGATTGGAATAATGCAGATGCGCATTACAATTTAGGTGTACTTTACGCGGTATCGACAGAGCAAACAGAAGATGCCATGTATCACTTAAAACAAGCCTTTACGTTACAGCCTGAATACGAACAGGCACGTTATATTTACGACATGATAGCACAAAGATTTAATTAATGAAAAAGCTCGTCAGACTGTAGTCAACTCAAAAAATTGAGTTGTTTACAGTTTGTTTTCTTTTAAAAATAGAAATATTTATATGAACCCGTTGATTTCCGCTACGGCGGACGCTTTTCGTGGGCATGGCTTCAGTCTCCTCGTCGCTACGCTCCTGCGGGGCCTTCAGCTCATGCGATTCTCGCAGAAGTCGCCGCCTACGCTCCAATCAACGAGTGTAACTATAAATGATTGAGCTGATGGATAGGATGACGAAAAATAGTAATAATGAACGACATCCATTAGAAATGCTGACATCAGAAAATCATTAAACGTGTTTTGTGAAAGAAAAGCATGGTATGCGTCGGGAAATTTTACTATGGATTATTAAATTTTCCATGCAGGCGATGCTTACTTTTTTTGCCATGAGTTTGAAGAAGCTATCTAATTGAACATGGTAAATTATATCAAATATCAGAAAACAGTTGCTCGTAGCGTACTCCTGTCGTTCATAGGGATTATTTGTAACTACTATTTCTGATGAAATTTCAAAAGGTATTCGGAATGTGATCAGTTCGAATACCTTTTGTCGTGAGTCTGGCTCGTCTCTACTACTGTAGATGACGAGTTTTTTTTGTGTACTTTCTTATATATTCAAAAATAAAAGCGCCAATTGCAGGGATAAAAGCTGTTAATGAAATAAACATTAAAGATAAAAATAAGTTATCTGCAATCCATGGGATATTGCCGAGTGCAAAGCCTGAAAACAGCCAAACGATTGTCCAAATAAGTGCACCTAGACAATTGTGAATAAAGAAATTTTGAAAACTGTAGGAAGTAAAACCACTTACAAACGGTACGGTGGTGCGCATTAATGGCACAAAGCGGGAAAAAGTAATGGCAATTTTCCCATAGCGTTCTAAAAAATTTGTAGCCTTCAAAATTGTCTTATCTGGAATAAAGCGAAGTGGAGAAAAACGCCATGATTTTGCTTTTGTATTATTTAAAAATTTACCGATTGTATAGTTTTGTGCATCACCTACAACGGTAGCGATGAAAAATAATAGAAACAACAACCAAATATTTAAATGACCAATCGCAGCAATTGTACCACTGGCAAAGACTGTAGAATCACCAGGGAGAAAGGTTAATAAGATAAATGCTGTTTTGGCATAAATGATGAAAAATAACACGATATACATAACGATACCGTATTCCACAATGTAGCGATATAATTCCGTATCAATTGTCTTTAAAAAGGTCAGGGTTTTTTGCATAATAGGAAATTCCTTTCTGCATTATTCAACGACTTCCTGGTCAGATATTAAAAGAGACAAATATTTTGCTAAATGAGCAACAGGTGTCTCGTCTATAAACGATGATTCTGTTTCATTGGCTTTTAATATATTTATTTCCTTATTAAGACGTTCCATTTTGCGATCAAGTTCAGCTGCTTGAAGTGCTGCATCTTTTAGTTCTGTCCGAATATGCATAGGGACCTCTTTATTATATTTATAATAGATTTTATGCTCTAAGCTGGCCCAAAAATCCATCGCAATTGTGCGGATTTGAATTTCAGTGAATACTTTTTCCACACGGTCCGACATGAATATAGGAATTGTAATGATGAGATGTAAGCTTTGATTGCCGTTTTCTTTTGGTTCGGCAATATAATCCTTTACATCAACGACTTCAATATCACTTTGCGCCTGAAGCATAGCACTCACTTTATAAATGTCCTCCACAAATGAGCAAGTAATACGTACGCCAGCAATGTCACGAATATTTTCACGAATAGCGTTAATTGAAGGCTCTAATTCCTTTTTCTTCACTTTTAACAAAATACTTTTTGGTGATTTTATTCGAGTTGACACATGTTCGATCGGATTATAGTCGTGAATGAGCTTAAATTCTTCTTTTAATATGTTTATTTTCGTCTCAATTTCATTCAGTGCAAATTTATATCCTAAAAAGAAACGCGTTAGCTCTGTTTGGAAGGTTTTTAAGGTAGTTGTTTCGAATTCGTTTTTCATATATTGTGAAATCCTTTCTAAGATAAAATAAACGATTGGTAGTGGGAGTCCCACACGTAGTAAATTAATGTATCGAGTTACGAGGTTGCTTATGGTGGTTTTATTTAGCTGTACATTTCATCAGTTTTCGCTAGTCCTTTAAACTTCCCACTTTTAAGCTTAACAAAATTTACATGAAATTAGAAATAAGTGCTCCAAACATAAAAACCTATCTTCAACAGGGAAGATAGGTTTTTCTCGCATTATACGATAATTTCAGCATTTAAGTTGTATCGTTTATTAAACTCCTCGACAAATAACTGTAAATCGATATAGGTGCCGATATAAGGTTCAGTTTCTTGATCACGCAAGAAACCACATGTCGCTTTTAATGATTTCGAAAATTCTAACAGCATTTGCTCGTTATCAAGTTGTACGTGTAAGGATAAAGAATCATCAAAAGTATTCACTTTAAAATACTTGCCATCAATGATGCGCTCTAAATTGGTTTCTTTGAATGGAAAAACATAATCTTTATATATTAGTTTCATCATAGCCCGCCTTTTCACAATAATTTACAACATCTGAATAAAGTAAGTCTCCTCCAAAAATAGATAGGGCACTACCGATTGTCACATGCAGCTTACCGTTCGCGATTTTCTCGAAGGTTGCCAAATCGTCTAGAGAACGAACACCCCCTGCATAGGTTGTTGGAATCGAAGTCCAAGCCGCTAAATCACGTACTAAGCTTTCTTGCATTCCACCTTTTTTTCCTTCTACATCAACAGCGTGAATTAGAAGTTCATCGCAAAAGCCTTCAATATATGCAATGGAAGCAGCATTCACTTCAAAATCGCTAAACTTCGTCCATTTATCAGTGACAACAAACCATTTGCCATCACGCATACGGCAGCTTAAATCGATAACAAGATGTTCTTTTCCCACAGCGTTTACTAATTGTTCTAGGCGGCCAATATCGAGCTTGCCATCATGGAAAATGAATGAAGTCACAATCACATGTGAAGCACCTGCATCAATATATTGTTGTGCATTTTTACTGTTTATGCCACCACCAACCTGTAAACCACCGGGATAAGCACTTAACGCTGCAAACGCGGCTTCTTCGTTCCCGCTACCAAGCATAATGACATGACCACCCGTTAACTGGTCTTTCGCAAACATATTGGCATAGTAATGAGAATCATGCGTAGAAATGAAATTTTCAACAACTGCTTGATCTTCATGTCCAAGTGTACTGCCAACTATTTGCTTTACTTTGCCATCGTGTAAATCAATGCAAGGTCTAAATTCCAATAGTTCCACAATCCTTCCCGTACAACACTTTCATTCTTTATATCATAGCATGGAAATTGTTAAAATAGCCGTGAATTGTCATTTGTCAAAATAATGATAAAAGATTTTACGGATTTCTATCTTAAAACGATTTTTCTAGGCATGCTGTGGTAAAATAAAAAGATTGAAATGAACGAGAAAGGGACGAACGAAAAATGGCAGAAAACCTAGATTTATTTGAGCTGAATAAATTTTTTATTCTCGGACGTCCTATCGTCTCAATTTTTCATAATGCGCAAAATATGTATTCCATCGTCCGTGTGAAAATTCAAGAAACGAATTTACAATATGACGATAAGGAAATTATAGTTGTCGGTTATTTTCCGCCACTGCAAATGGATGAACAGTACCGATTTACTGGAATATTGAGACAACATCCAAAATATGGTGTACAATTTCAAATTGAGACGTTTGCAAAAGAAGTGCCAGCCACTGAACAGGGGATTGTCCATTACTTATCAAGTGACCTATTTGTTGGTATTGGTAGAAAAACAGCAGAAACAATTGTTGAAAAGCTTGGTGCCAATGCGTTGCGTCTTATTCTAGAGGATCCAAGTGCACTCGATGTCGTACCTCGTTTATCCGCTGAAAAAAAAGAGATTATTCATCGTACAATTGAACAAAATCTTGGTTTAGAACGTGTCATGATTCAGCTCAATGACTGGGGCTTTGGACCACAGCTCGGAATGAAAATTTACCAAACATATCGTACCGAAGCAATTGAATTATTAACAGAGAATCCTTATCGCCTTATTGAAGATATCGAGGGTGTTGGCTTTTTACGTGCGGACGAGCTTGGTGAAAAATTAGGTATTAAGGGCAATCACCCTGACCGTATCAAGGCTGCGATTTTACACATCTTAAATACAGCAGCACTATCAGATGGACATGTGTATTTAGATGCTGAGCATGTATTACCACAAGTAAAAGACATGCTGGAACAAAGTCAACGTGAGGAAATTCCTTTTGAGGCAATTTCAAGGGCTTGTATTGAAATGCGAGAGGAAAGTAAGATTTATGGCGAAGAAACGAGGCTTTATTTGCCATCCTTATATTTTTCAGAGGTCGGTATTGCCTCCAAAATTTTAGCGTTAACCGAACGTAACAGTAAGGCTGAACATTTTAGTAAGGATGAGATTCGTAAGGCAATCGGTGAAACGGAAGAGTTACTAAACGTCACATATGCCGAAACACAAGCCTTCGCGATTGAGCAAGCCCTCAATTCAGCAGTGATGATTTTAACAGGTGGACCAGGAACAGGGAAAACAACCGTTGTAAGAGGTGTCGTGGAGGTCTATGCAAAACTACATGGGCTATCACTTAATCCAAAAGAGTACGCGCAAAAAGAACAGCCCTTTCCTATTATTTTATGTGCACCTACTGGCCGTGCAGCGAAGCGTTTATCAGAGTCGACTGAGCTACCTGCAATGACGATTCATCGTTTATTAGGTTTTACAGGGCAAGAAAAAGAAGAGGAAACTGAGCGTGAAGTGACAGGTAAGCTTATTATTGTTGATGAAATGTCAATGGTTGATACATGGCTTGCTCATCAATTGTTGAAATCATTACATGAGGACGTACAGGTAGTATTTGTAGGTGATCAGGATCAGTTGCCACCAGTAGGGCCTGGACAAGTTTTAAAGGATTTACTTGCCTCTCAGCAAATTCCTACCGTAGAATTAACAGACGTTTATCGTCAAGCAGAAGGCTCGACAATTATTGAACTAGCCCACCAAATAAAACGCGGCACGATAGCACATGATTTAACAGTTAAAACATCAGATCGTTCATTTATTAAAGCCTCATCAGAGCAAGTGGCAAATGTCGTCACACAGGTTGTCAAAAGTGCTGTGGCAAAAGGGCAAGAAATTCGAAATATTCAAGTACTAGCGCCAATGTATAAAGGACCAGCGGGAATTGATAATTTAAATAAAATGATTCAAGAGCTTATTAATCCAAATGATACAGGCTCAAGAAAAGAACTTGTCTTTGGTGATGTAACCTATCGGATAAAGGATAAAGTGCTTCAGCTCGTCAATCAACCGGAAAGTAATGTCTTTAACGGCGATATGGGTGAAGTGATTAGTATCATTAAAGCAAAGGAAACGATCGACAAGCAAGACTTACTCGTTGTGTCTTTCGATGGTATTGAAGTGACCTATCAACGTAGTGATCTTAACCAATTGACACTTGCTTATTGTTGCTCTATTCACAAATCGCAGGGCTCGGAGTTTCAAACAGTTATTATGCCGGTAGTGCGTGGCTATTCGAAAATGCTACGTCGTAATTTGTTATATACGGGCATTACACGGGCGAAAAATTTTCTCATTTTATGTGGGGAACCTGATGTGTTAGCGCATGGTTTACAGCGTACAGATGATTTACAACGTTTTACCTCGTTGCGTGCCCGACTTAATCCGATGGAAGCAACTGAGGAAATGATTGAAGTAGTAGAAGCATCTCCAACTGATGCAACTGTGCAGGAAGAGAAGCAATCTGGTCCTCCACAGCTCACGGTAGACACAATGCCACATATTCATCCAATGATTGGAATGGATGGTGTTACACCGTATAATTTTATGGATGAAAGTAATTAAATAAAAGATTTATGAGGTGAAGAAAGTGAAACGCATCGTTTTATTGCTCCTATTTATGCTGCTTTTGCCGTTAGCGCAAGAAGTACATGCAAATAATACGGTCATTCAGGTAAATGAGGAAGCAACAGTTTTTGATAATCGTTCAGGCTCACTTGTACAAGTAGGAACATTATCAGCTGGACAAACCTTTGTTGTAACAAAAGATTACGGAGCCAATTGGTGGCAAATTAGATGGGGCGGTAATTATGGGTATGTTGATAAACGTATTACAACAGTTGTGCCAACTACAACCTATAAAAATACCGTACCATCAGTTGTACAGATAAAAGATTATATAGTGGCTACGAGCGTCACGCCGATTTATGATAATACTGGTAACAAGCTGGTACAGTTTGCAACACTGTCAGAAGGTGTTCGTTTCCCTATTTATAGTAAGATGGGCAGTTGGTATGGTATTGCTGTGAACGGCCGACTTGGATATGTACATAGTAAGTTTGTTGAAGAAGAAAAAGGTGAAGACACAACAAATCCATCGACTAAACCGACTGAGAAACCTACACCAACACTGCCAAGTAAAGAAAATGGCTATATTGAAGCGTTAGAAAACACCATACTCTATGATTTGCGTCGAGAAAATCATGTGATGGCAATAGCTACTTTATTAAAGGGACAACAGCTAGAGGTGACAAATGCGGAAGATGCGACCTATGTACAAGTGCGTTGGGGCAAAACCTTCGTCTATGCTGAAAGATCGAAAGTGAAATTTGTTCATACACCTGCCTATAAAAATATAGGGAAAGATAATGCGGTGCAAAACCAATATTTCATTCCTATTTCTGCTAATAGTGATATTTATGATCGTTCTTCAGGTAAATTACAACCATTTGCGAAACTAGATTTAAATCGCCGATATCCGATTTTGCGAAAAGAAGCGAATTGGTATGTGACTACGCTTGGAGGACGTGAAGGCTATATTCACAGTTCAAAGGTAGCATTAGACCGAGGAGTACCTGTGATGATGTATCACCATTTTTTAAAAGAACATGAGCTTGGTCGCTTTAAAAATGTTAGTACAACGATGACAGACGTTCAGTTTGCCAATGAAATGCAGTATTTAAAAAGTAAAAATTATGAAACAGTAAGTATAGATGAATTATTACGTTTTATGCGAAATGAAATTACATTGCCTGCGTATTCGATCGTATTAACATTTGATGATGGCTTATTATCAACACGTGAATATGCGTATCCTGTGCTAAAAAAACATGGTTTTCAAGCGACGCAATTTTTAATTACGTATCGTAATGAACATTCGCCAGCGGAGCAAATGTTTGATTATACAGACTTACAGGCAATCTCAAGACAAGATATGGCTAATATGCAAGATGTTTTTACGTATGAGTCACATACGTATAACTTACATGATATTGTGGGGAATAAAGGAAAAATGTTGCTCATTCCATATCATGAAGTGGTACAGGATTTAAAACGTAGCTTAACGATCATTCCTGGTGCCAAGGCATTTGCCTATCCTTTTGGTCAATACAATTCCAATACGATTTACGCTGTAAAAGAAGCTGGATTTTCAATGGCGTTTTCAACAATGCCTGGCTATAATAATCCATATGATGATGCCTATCAAATTAAACGTTTGTATAGCGATCAAAAAACATCATTTGCGGAATTCCAAAAAATGGTTTCCCCGTACGCCAAATAGCAAATTGCCCAATCTGATTTAAATTCAGTTTGAAGAAAAAAGGTTTTGAGAGTGCTCAGCATTCTCGAAACCTTTTGATTTTTTACAAAAAGTGTGGTGATTTATACGGTCAGTGCCTCTATTTATCTGTTTGCCTTTTCGGATTTCTCTGGTGGGTCTGCAATTCCTTGATACCTTTATAGAGAGGGGGAAAGGAAGTGGCTTTTTACGGACCTGTTTTCTGTTACTTTTTAATATGTCTATATCACACAAATAAACCCGCATCCTCGTGATAAGATGCGGGTTTGGTGCAGTAGTAGATGTTAGCCATGTTCAGAATACAAGAAATTAGTGAAAGCCAATTAAGTGATGTTTGACAACTTCATATGCTTGGCAAACATTTTTGAATTGATCTTTTTCTTCAGCAATGAAGTTGGAAGCGATAGAGAATAACAAGTTCTCTTCGTTGTGATCCTCCATTTTGTTCATTAAAGCAGCTTCCATTTTAGCTACGTAGGAAATGATTTGAGAATTCATGTATATTTTCTCCTTTTTTGGGTGAATAGTGTATTTATTTTGTTTACGATGTTAGCATACACCCTCCTGTACTAAAAATCTAGCGAGCTTGTACTAATAGAAAAAGATTTTTAGATGAATGTGACGCAAAAATGAACTTGTTTTAAAAGTGCTTACTGGAAACGTTTTCTTCTAATGTGACTGATAAATAATGGCAATTATCAAATTTTTATCTGTATTTAAAAAGTAGTACAGTTAATTGTTTTTGATGAATTGATGTAATACAGTTTGAGTTATCTTGGAACAGATCGTGGCGGAAAAACATATATTAATAAGTATAAAAACATAGGTAACAATTAGGGGTGAATGTATGCCAGCAATTACAGGACAGCAATATATTAATCGTATAGATGCATTGCAAACGTATATTTCGTTAGATGGAGAAATTATTAAGGGCAAGATTTCGGAGCATCCAGCATTCAAAGGTGTGATACAGAGTCAGGCGAAGCTCTTTGATTTGCAATATGATGAGGTGTTTCATGATAAGATGACTTATGTGTCACCAACGAGTAAGCAGCGGGTGGGTATGTCTTTCCTTCAAGCTGTGACCACTGAAGATTTGGTGAAAAGACGTCATGCAGCTCGGGAGTGGGCTTTAAGTAGTCATGGATTTATGGGAAGAAGTCCTGATTATATGAATACAACGCTAATGGCTCTAGCATCGGCTGCGGAGTATCTAAAAGATAAACCTAATTGTTTTCCTGATCATCTGCTTAACTTTTATGAATATGCCCGCGAGCATGATCTGACAATGACTCATACATTTATTGAGCCACAAGTAAATAGAAAAAGATTTTATTATGAAGATGAAGAATTAACGATTGCAGCTAAAATTGTGGAGAAAACGGCTAAAGGTTTAGTTATTAAAGGGGCAAGATTGCTTGCGACACAAGGAGGAATTACAGATGAGCTCCTTGTATTATCGACAAATGGCTATGACGAAGGAAAAGGTTTTGGTTTCTCGATTCCAAGTAATACGAAAGGGTTGAAATTTTTATGTAGACAGTCATTTGTAGGTGGTGAATCAACTTTTGATAATCCACTAAGTGCTCGCTTTGAAGAAATGGATGCTATTGTCGTCTTTGATAATGTAACAGTACCATGGGAACGCGTGTTTTATTTTGAAAATGTGGAAGTCGCTAATAACTTTATGAATGTTAGTGGTTTCCAAGCCTTCACTTTACATCAAGTGTTGTCACGCCAGATTGCAAAGACTGAATTTGTATTAGGTGTTGTGCAGTCCATTGTGGATACGATAAATATTGGTGACTATCAGCATGTTCAGCAAAAGGTTGTAGAAGTCATTGTTACACTAGAAACGCTGAAGGCCCTGCTGTTAAAATCTGAAATAGATGCAAAGCGAGATGCGTTTGGCTTTATTAGACCCGATCACCCAACATTGCAAGTCGCTATTCAAATTTTCCCTAAAGTATATCCTACCTTTACGGAAATAATCCAGTTGCTCGGGGCAAGTGGATTAATGTCCATTCCAAGTGAAAAAGCATTTGCAGCAGATGATGGTGACTTAGAACATTATTTACAATCGTCCCGTGATGGTGGGGAGGAACGTGTGAAAAAATTCCGTCTTGCCTGGGATTTAACAATGAGTAGTTTCGGCACAAGGCAAACACTATATGAACGCTATTTTTTCGGAGATCCTGTACGCTTATCGAGCATGCTTTACCAATCTTATAATAGGGAATATTTAGTGAAGCGAGTGGAAGATTTTTTAAGTGAAAATTAAATAATTGTAGCCCGTAAAACACGATTGATTTTGCAGGTTATCATTTGACTAAGTGAGGAAAAGATTTGATTATATTAAGTGCAAAAGAGCAAGAGAAGTCGGTAGTGATTTCTCTTGCTCTTTTACTTATAGCGTAAATGTACGTACTTCTTCTTGCAATTCCTCTGCGTATTTTTCTAGTGCTTCAGCAGTCGCAGCGATTTCTTGCATAGCAGATGCTTGTTTAACAGTCGCCTGTGCCATTGCCTCTACCTCATCTTTTGAAGAAAGTGAAATGTCTTCTATCACTTTCATATCGCCTACTACTTGATGACTATTTGTAGATATCGTTTTTGATTTATCTAATACGTCATGGAGCTGATCATTAATTTCTTCAATGAATGTTTTCATTTCATGGAAGTTCTCTTCAGTTTGTGTAAACATTTGTAATCCTTTAGTAACTTCGCTATGGCTTGTATCCATTGATGTTGCTAGTTTTGAAGCCTCACGTTGAATAGCGGTAATTATTTGACGAACTTGTGAGGAGGATTGGTTCGTTTGTTCGGCTAACTTTCGAACTTCATCTGCTACAACTGCAAAGCCCTTACCATGCTCACCTGCACGTGCTGCTTCAATGGCAGCATTTAGTGCCAACAAATTCGTTTGCTCAGATATGGATGTAATAACTGCCAAAATTTCGTCAATTTCTTTGACATACGTATTCACGGTTGTAATGTCGGTTGAAAGCTCGTTAATTTTGCCCTCGATTGTTCTCATTTGTTTTTGAGTAGATGCAACGACATTTTGACCTATATCAGCAGTTGCTTCAGCTTTTTCAGCTTTTTGCGTTAAGATATTTGTATTTTCGTAAATTTGATGAATGTCATTTGAAACTTGCTCTAGTGTATCAAAGCTTGCTACTAATTTGGCATTTTGCTTGTCGATACCTTCAGAAACGGCGATGGCAGCTTGTGACACCCGTTCTGTAGCACGTGAGTTTTCGTCTGTAACCGCACTTAATTCCTCTGAGGAAGCAAGTAGTGAAGTTGATTTTTCGTGAATATGTGATAATACATCGCGCAGTGAATCGCTCATTTTTTGGAAGGCTTTTCCGAGAACGCCGATTTCATCTTTTTTCTTGCTGATGACTTTAGCACGTAAATCACCTGCACTCATCGTTTTAGCTGCATTGATCATAGAGCCTAGTGAGCGTGTAATTGTACGGATTATGACATATAAAATGACACCGAATACGGCTATAGAAAGACATACAACGATGAGTGTAGAAATAAATATAGGTTTTGTCGCATTAGATATTTCACTTTCTGACATCGCCCCACCTACATGCCATCCGGTTAATGCATTTTGTTGAACAAGCATTTGCTTTTCTTCATTATCTAATCGGTAGTTAATAAAGTTGTCTGTGCCCTCTAACATCGCTGATGCCCAAGATTCATCTGAAATATCTGTACCAACCTCAATTGTTGGGTGTGAAATAATTGCTTGATTACGACTTATTAAAAAAGCATAACCTTCATTTCCAATATGTATGGTACCAATTAAATTTGCTAGCTCTTCCATTTTAAGATTGACGGCAAATACACCATCGGCATTTTTAAATTTTTTGGAAATCGTCACAACCCAGTCTCCTGTTGAAGCAGATTCGTGCGGATCAGATATAACAACTTCTCCTTGTGCTTCAATGGCGTTCGTGTACCAATCCCGTGTACGTGGATCGAAATCTTTTTTTCCAGATAATCCGAGATTAGGAACTTGAATCATCTCTCCATTTCCAGTACCAATAAATGAGGAAACAAGCCCTTTACTCGTATCGAAATATTGCTGCATGCTTTGTAGGAGGATAGCGCGTTCTTCTTGAGAGATAGTGCCCTCTGTTAGTGAGTTGCCAAAGTAAGTCACATCTTCTACAATCGGTTGGATATGTTTGTTGATAAATTCATCGACAACCGCAACATTTTGTGAGGCACTTGTATGCATCGTATCGTTTATTTCATTTCTTGCGACTGAATACGACGTTATAGCAATGAGTAGGCTCGGAATGATAAGTGCAAAGAAAAAAGTTAAGCCTAATTTTTTTCCAATCGTCATTGTTGTCATATGTTTCTGCTTGTGCATAATAATCCTCTCCTTGTTATAGTGTATCTTTATAGCACGATACTATTTTAAGTATAACTTATTTTTTCATTGATAAAAAATGTATATTTTGGGAACGTTTAGATTGGCGATGGGCATAAAATTATAGGGTCTATAAAGAAGATTTCAAATTCAAGAAATGAACGCTTCACTGTTGGGATAGACTATAATTGTGCTTTGACAAAATTGTACTCCCTGAATGGATTCCGTAGGATATGAAAAGAAAAAGGAACTTTTGGAGTTATCGAACTAAATATAAAAGAGTGGCTTGAAAAGATGGCAAGTGAAAGCTAAATTAACAGTGCATAGAAGATTTCAAAGGGGAGCGTATCGTTCTAAAAATGGATGTTGATTACAGTATTTTTGCTATTCAATATATTTAGTATTGTGTATAGAAAATCTTCACAGCAATTCCTTTGAGCGGTATTTAGTTTATAATAAGATGAACGTTGACACTCTTTGCAATCTTTTTTATAATTTACTGTATAATAGTAAAAACGATGATGGAACAAGTACGTATTTGTACGTGGACAAGAAAGGGATTTCTAGGCTGGAAAAATCCTCACGACTAACAAATGCCGAAAGCTACTCCAGAGTGCAGTTAATCACTGCCGTTCACTTACGTTACAAGTGCTTGAGAGGTAAGTAGGTTATACTTACAACTAGGGTGGTACCGCGAGATAATAACAAGTCCTCGTCCCTTTTTTGGGATGAGGACTTTTTTTGTTTATTTTGCGGATTCATCTCGTAATTTTACGTAGATAAGAGGAGGAACTTTCCACATGAAAGCAGCAGAAATTCGACGTTTGTATTTAGAATTTTTTAAAGAAAAAGGACATCATCATGAGCCGTCAGCACCACTTGTGCCTATCAATGACCCATCGTTATTATGGATTAACTCAGGTGTTGCAACACTAAAACCTTATTTTGATGGTCGTATTATTCCTGACAATCCACGTATTACAAATGCACAAAAATCAATCCGTACAAACGATATAGAAAACGTCGGGAAAACAGCTCGTCACCATACATTCTTTGAAATGCTTGGAAACTTCTCAATCGGTGACTATTTCAAAAAAGAATCTATTCATTACGCGTGGGAATTTTTAACAGATAAAAAATGGATGGGCTTTAATCCAGAACTTTTATCAATTACAATACACCCAGAAGACCAAGAAGCCTATGATGTATGGCATAACGAAATTGGCATTCCAGAAGAGCGTTTAATCCGTTTAGAAGGGAACTTTTGGGATATTGGAGAAGGTCCATCCGGTCCGAACTCTGAAATTTTCTATGATCGTGGAGAAGAGTATGGCTCAGATGAAAATGATCCAGAAATGTATCCTGGTGGTGAAAATGAGCGCTATCTTGAAATTTGGAACTTGGTGTTCTCTCAATTCAACCATAATCCTGATGGCACATATACACCACTACCAAAGCAAAATATTGATACAGGTATGGGACTAGAGCGTATTGTATCAGTGGTACAAAACGTCCCAACAAACTTTGATACGGATTTATTCATGCCGATTATTGAAAAAATTGAACAATTAGCAAACCGTCAATATAAACGTCCAGCTGAAGTAGAGTTAAGTGAAATCTTCGGATCTGAAGAAGACATTAACACACCGTTCAAAGTCATTGCTGACCATATTCGTACAGTCGCGTTTGCAATAGGTGATGGTGCACTTCCTTCCAACGAAGGTCGCGGCTATGTTTTACGTCGTTTACTACGTCGTGCCGTTCGCTATGCAAAACAAATTGGTATCGAGAAACCATTTATGTTTGAATTAGTTCCAACCGTGGGTGAGGTTATGGTTGATTTCTACCCTGAAGTAACAGAGAAATGTGAATTTATCCAACGTGTTATTAAAAATGAGGAAATTCGCTTCCACGAAACATTAGATGGCGGCTTAGCAATCTTTAACGATGTCGTTGAAGCTCAAAAATCAGTGGGCCATGACTATATTCCTGGTGCAGATGCATTCCGTTTATATGACACATATGGTTTCCCAATTGAACTAACAGAAGAATATGCAGAAGAAGTGGGCATGAAAGTTGACCATGAAGGATTCGAGGTTGCAATGGAACAACAACGTGAGCGTGCACGTGCAGCTCGTCAAGATGTAGACTCCATGCAAGTACAAAATGAAGTACTAGCAAACTTAACCGTGGCAAGTGAATTCGTTGGTTACGATACATTGTCTGTAGATTCAGAAGTTGCGGCAATCATTGTTTACGGCCAAGTGGCAAAAGTGGCTTCTGAAGGCCAAGAAGCGTTCGTTGTATTAGCAAAAACACCATTCTACGCTGAAATGGGTGGACAAATTGCTGACAGTGGTGTCATTTCTAATGATAGCTTCACGGCAATTGTCAAGGATGTTCAAAAAGCGCCTAATGGACAACCGTTGCATACTGTAATTGTGGAATCTGGTGAAATGCATGTTGAAGATGCAGTAAAAGCGGTAGTCAATCGTGATGAGCGTAATCTAATTATTAAAAACCATACAGCTACACATATTATGCAACGTGCGTTGAAAGACGTATTAGGTGATCATGTAAATCAAGCTGGTTCATATGTTGGTCCTGATCGTTTGCGTTTTGACTTCTCTCACTTCGGCCAAGTAACAAAAGAAGAATTACAGCAAATTGAACGTATTGTAAACGAAAAAGTGTGGGATGATATTGAAGTCGTGATTGAAGAAAAAGGTATTGATGAAGCAAAAGCAATGGGAGCAATGGCATTATTCGGAGAAAAATACGGCGATGTCGTACGCGTTGTATCCATTGGTGACTACTCTATTGAGCTTTGCGGTGGTCTTCACGTAAAACGCTCTTCTGAAATTGGTTTCTTCAAAATCGTTTCTGAAGGCGGTATTGGTGCAGGTACTCGTCGAATCGAGGCAGTTACTGGTAAAGTTGCTTACGAAGCTGTAAAAGAAGAAGAGGCGTACTTAAACGGCGCAGCAGCGTTGTTAAAAGCGAATCCAAAAGATATTGTGACAAAAGTACAAGCACTACAAGCGGACTTTAAAGAATTACAACGTGATAATGAAGCATTATCACAAAAAATTGCCAACGCACAAGCAGGGGCAATCGTGGACGCAGCACAAACAATTGGTGATGTAATCGTCCTATCTACTAAAGTAGAAGCGAAGGATAATAATCAATTACGTCAAATGATGGATGATTTAAAAGTAAAAATGACTAAAGCTATTGTCGTTTTAGGTGCTAGTGATGGCGATAAAGTGATGCTTTGTGCTGGCGTAACAAAAGATTTAGTTGGCGGAAACTATCACGCTGGAAATATCGTGAAAATGGTAGCGGAAGCTTGTGGTGGTAAAGGTGGAGGTCGTCCGGATATGGCGATGGCAGGTGCAAAAGATGCATCAAAACTTGATGAAGCGCTACTTTCTGTGTATGATTACGTTAAATCCATTTAATTAATTCGCCAAATCGGTTATAATAAAGAGAAATCGGGGATGAGCTTCTTTGCACATCTCCTTATTTCTGAAAGCGAGGTGCTGGTCATGAGTTCATTTGATCAAACGATGAAATTTAATTTTCCAGAAGAGTCAATGGAACAGGAAGTCAAGCAGGTAATGTTGAAAGTACATTCTTCATTAGAGGAAAAGGGATATAATCCTATCAATCAGATTGTCGGTTACTTACTTTCTGGTGATCCGGCGTATATTCCTCGCCATCAGGATGCTCGTAATTTAATTCGCAAGCTTGAGCGTGACGAAATTCTAGAAGAGCTTGTTAAATTTTATATCAAAAAGAATAACGAGGACTAGAAATGAGAATTATGGGATTAGACGTTGGGTCAAAAACAGTTGGCGTTGCAATTAGTGATGCACTAGGCTGGACGGCACAAGGTATTGAAACCGTAAAAATTGATGAAGCAAATGGCGTGTTCGGCATCGACCGTTTAGCCGAGCTAGTGAAGGAATATACTATAACTGAATTTGTTGTAGGGTTCCCGAAAAACATGAATAATACGGTAGGACCCCGTGGTGAAGCTTCTGAAAACTATAAAAAGTTATTAGAAGAAACATTTTCACTACCGGTCAAGCTATGGGACGAACGTTTAACGACGATGGCAGCCGAGCGCATGCTAATCGAAGCGGATGTGAGTCGCAAGAAACGCAAGCAGGTTATTGATAAGATGGCTGCTGTGATGATTTTACAAGGCTATTTAGATAGCAAAAACTAACTGATGAGGTGAAAGACATGGCACAAGAGCATAACCATGAAGAAGAATTACATGTACAACATATTACTGTAATTGACGAAAACGGAAACGAGCAGCTTTGTGAAGTGATTCACGTACACGAGTCTCCTGAATTTGGCAAATCATATGTATTTTATGCAATGGTAGGCGCTGAAGAAGATGAAGAAGGTTCTGTAGAAATCTTCGTATCTTCTTTCGTACCATCTGAAAACGGCGAAGATGGTGAGTTGACACCTATCGAAACGGAAGCAGAATGGGATATGGTGGAGAACGTTTTAAACGCTTTAGAGGATGAAGACGAAGAATAATCGTTTTTCTATTTGAAGTGTGGGAACAAGGATGGCAATGTGCGGTCCTTGTTCCTTTTTTACTGTGTTCAGTGAAAATAAACTTCTACTGACTGCAAAAAATAGTCTAAGATAAATATGAAATCTGGACGTAAAGATGCTAAAGCATTTGATATAAATAAGGAGGGATTTTCGAATGAACGAGGAAACACAAGAGTTTATGATAATGGGTGAGGATGGCAAAGAGCAAAAATGCCGTGTAGTCTTTACTTTTGATGCAGAGGAGAAATCATATGTACTGTTTTCGCTAATTGATGCAGAGGGCCATGAAATTCCTGGTGATATTTCGGCCATGACATTCGATTATGATGATAACAATGGCGACATGACAAATTTACAGCCTGTTGACACAGAAGCAGAATGGGAAATGATTAATGAAGTTGTCTTAACGCTTCTTGAAGAATTTGAAGAAGAACCACAACTGATTACTGTGACAGATGAAGAGGGCAATGATCAAGTGTGTGAGGTAATTCATACGTTTGCGCTAGAACAATTTGGTAAGTCGTATGTACTCTACGTGCCTGCAACGGACGAGCCATTTGAGGAACGAGATATTTTTGCTGCGCAATATGTACCTGGTAAGGACGGCATTATTGAGGAATTACTACCAATTGAAACAGACGAAGAATGGACAGTTGTGGAAGATGTATTAAACGAATTATAAATGAAACTCTGAGTGGCGACATGCTATTCGGAGTTTTTTTATCCCGTATCAACGGTCAGTAAGACGCCCACCTCAAGTGGAAAGATAAAAACGAATCAACTAGGTGCGCGATCAACTGACCATATTAGCCCGATTGGTTCAACTAACAATCAGTGGGGGATGAAGAAAACCCCCCACTGATTGAAGTTTCACTTTATTGGATTTTTGTATTCGAAAGCCTAATTGAAAATTTCTATCGGATGTTTAAAAGTTTTCTATCTAATAATAAAAAACATGTATTTAATAGTGACTATTTGTCTTTATCGAGCAAATAATTGCTTTTTACGATTTTTATTTTACGATTTTTATGATTAGAGGGAAAAAACAAGAAAAAATGGCATTGACCAATCATTAGTAAACAGATAAGATTTATTTTAAATAAAAATATGAAATTTCAAATAATTTGGTCATTTGAGAAAAACTTCATCCGTTATAAATTTTACGATTTTTATTTTATTATAAAACCAAGTAAATATATTTACAAAGGAGGATATAAGGATGAGGAAATTATGGGTATTGTTGGTCGGTGCGTTCGTGATGAGCGTATTAGCAGGTTGTGCTGAATCAGGTGAGGCAAGTAAGGATGACACGGTCACTTTAAAAGTAGGGGCAGCAAGTGTACCACATGCAGAAGTGCTGGAATACTTATCTGACGATATCGCAAATGAGGGTGTGAAATTAGAAATTTCCATTTTAAAAGATGCTGTACAAACAAATCAACAAACAGCGGACGGTGAATTGGATTTCAATTATTTTCAGCATATCCCATTTTTAGAGCAAACAAATAAAGAAAGTAATTTAGATTTAGTAAGTGTAGGAGGTATACACATTGAACCATTTGGTGTGTACTCAAAAACAATCGATAGCATAAATGATTTACCACAGAATGCAGAGGTAGCAGTACCAAATGATGTAGTCAATTTTTCCCGTGCATTACTATTGTTTGAGAGTAATGGTCTTATTGAATTAGATGATGCAAAGAAGAATGATTTTACAATCGAGGACATAACAAAAAACGAAAAAAATATTCAATTTATCGGAGTGGATTCCCTTTTATTAGTTCGTTCACTAGATGATGTAGTCGCCTCTGCCATAAATACCAACTATGCCTTAGAGGGAGGGTATAACCCAATAGAGGATGCACTCATCATTGAAGGACCAGAATCACCGTATGTCAATATTATCGCCACGACTAAAGAAAAAGAAGATGATGCTGCCATTCAAATAGTTGTCAAATGGTTAACAAGTGATAAGGCACGTAAGTTTTTTGAAGAACACTATAAAGGTGCTGTCGTTCCAGTATTTTAACGGTCATATAGCACAATTATCAAGACACTAAATTCACTGACAAGGAGGAGAATGTGCATGATTGAATTCATCTCAACGACGAAGGAATTTCAGGTGGGTCAATCCACAGTTAAGGCCTTAAATCACATCAATTTAACGGTACAAAAAGGAGATATATTTGGTGTTATTGGTTTTAGTGGTGCTGGTAAAAGTACCTTATTAAGAACAGTGAATTTATTGGAAGAACCTACATCAGGTCAGGTACTTGTTAATGGCATAAATCTTACAACATTAAGTAAAAAGCAATTACGAGAGGAAAAGAAAAAAATCGGGATGATTTTCCAACACTTCAATCTGCTCAATTCTAAAACAGTTTTTGAAAATGTGGCGATGCCATTGGTGTTGAGCAGTGCCAAAAAATCAATTATTGAAATACAAGTACGTGAAGTACTAACATTCGTTGGCTTAGAAGATAAAGCCAATCGTTATATAGACGAATTATCTGGTGGACAAAAGCAACGGGTTGGAATCGCGCGTGCGCTGGTAACAAAGCCAAAAATTTTATTGTGTGATGAAGCAACATCTGCACTTGATCCACAAACGACAAAGTCTATTTTAGAGCTATTGAAGCGTGTCAATGTTGAGTTTGGTATTACGATTTTAATGATTACACATGAAATGGAAGTAATACGCGACATCTGTAATCGCGTTGCGGTCATGGAAAATGGTGACATTATTGAAGAAGGGAATGTGCTTGATCTATTTTCTGCACCAAAAGAAGATACAACGAAAAACTTTGTACAATCGGTCGTTCGTGAGGACATTCCTCAATCAATTTATGAGCAACTTAAAGTGAAAAATGGATCGAAACGCGTTTATAACATGAAATTTATTGGGGTGGATGTAGGGCAACCAGTAGTATCACAGGTAGCGAAAAAATTCAATGTCGATGTCAATGTACTGTTTGGCAATATTACTGAGCTACAAGGTATACCCTTTGGTAATTTAATCGTTGAACTCGTTGGCCCTGAGGCAGAAATTCAAAAGGCATTTGTCTATATTCAAAACAAAAATATACAGGTTGAGGAGGTCAGTGCACATGAAGGTGAGCTCACAAATCATTATCGACGCAGTGTTGGATACGCTGTACATGGTTAGTATCTCGTTATTTTTTGGAGCGGTCTTAGGATTTATCTTAGGCATTACATTAGTTGTGACAAGAAAAGGACATATTTTGGAACATAAAATTATCTTTTCTATCGTGAATCCTATAGTAAATACGCTGCGCTCCATTCCATTT
This sequence comes from Lysinibacillus sp. UGB7, assembly GCF_049058285.1. NCBI lineage: Bacteria > Bacillati > Bacillota > Bacilli > Caryophanales > Bacillaceae > Lysinibacillus > Lysinibacillus sp. UGB7. Next base: position 86,215 of record NZ_JBMGUV010000004.1, on the reverse strand, counting down.
ATTATTTTACTTGTTGCCATTATTCCATTTACACGTTTAATAGTTGGGACGGCCATTGGTACAACAGCAGCAATCGTACCGCTTGTTTTGCATATCGGGCCGTATATTTCAAGATTGATAGAAAATTCTTTGCTTGAAGTGGATGAAGGCATCATTGAAGCAGCAAAGGCAATGGGAGCCTCTCCGTTCCAAATTATTGGTAAATTTTTATTGCCTGAAGCTTTCCCATCATTGATTTTAAGTGTCACGACGGCAACTATCGGCTTGATAGGGGCGACAGCAATGGCAGGAGCAGTAGGTGGCGGTGGTCTTGGTGATGTAGCCATTACTTACGGCTATCAACGCTTTGATAATGTCACAATTTTAGTAACGGTTGTTATTTTAGTGGTGCTCGTTCAAATTATTCAAAGCATCGGCAATAGCTTTGAAAGAAAACTACGAAGAGTGTCATAGAAGGGAAGTACTACAATGAAAAAAACGCAATATCTCATAGGATTGCTTACGCTACTATTTTTGCTTGTAGCATGTGCAAAAGCCGAAGAAAAGGATGTCGTAAAAGTCGGTATTCGCAGCTCTGAACTGAAAACATGGGAGTATATCAAAGAACAAGCGGCGAAGGAAAATCTTGAGCTCGAACTCGTTACATTCTCTGCCCAATTTGACCCAAACCAAGCATTAGCAGAGGATGAAGTGGATATTAATGCTTTTCAGCATGTAGCATACTTAAACTTATTTAATACGAATAATAATACTGATTTACAGGCGATAGGTACTACAATTATGGCGCCCATTGGTTTATATTCTAACAAATATAGTGCATTAACGGATATCAAAGAAGGAGCAAAAATTGCGGTACCAAATGATCCATCGAACTGGGGACGTGCGCTGTTATTACTGCAAGAATACGATTTACTGACGGTTACTGAAGATTTTGATGGCAATGGTGGAGAGGACCGTATTAAAGATAATCCGAAAAATTTAACGATCCTACCTGTAGAGGGGGCAACAACACCACGTGTTATGGAGGATGCTGATTTTGCAGTTATAAATAATGGTGTGGCAGTAGAAGCGGGCTTGCTTTTAACGGATGCCATTATTCATGAGAGTGAGACTGCAAAGCCATTTATTAATGTGATAGTGGCCAAGGCAGAAGACCAAGACAATGCAACATTGAAAAAAATTGTGGATATTTATCAACGTGAAAAAACGGCAAATTTCATTAAAGATATTTCAAAGGGGAATTATGTTCCTGTCAAAATGCCATTGGACGAATTAGCTTCATGGAAAAAGTTTTATTCATATTAAAGGGAGTGAGGATGAATGGCGGAGAAAAAGGAATTGAAGTTAGCGTTGTATTTAATAGGAGCAGGGATGCATGTTGCAGCTTGGAAACATCCGAAAGGGCAAGTAAATGCAAGTATTGATATTCAAACGTTGCAAAAGGCGGCTCAGATTGCGGAGAAGGGTAAATTTGATATTGCTTTTGTCGCCGATAGTTTAGCAATTAATCATGAATCGCATCCCCATATTTTAAATCGTTTTGACCCACTCATTCAGATTACAGCTTTAGCGGCAGCAACGACAAAAATTGGTCTAGGTGCAACGGCATCGACAACTTATAGCGAACCATATGTGTTAGCGAGACAGTTCATGTCTATCGACCATATAAGTAATGGCCGCGTTGCATGGAATTTAGTAACGACGGCCGACGCAACAGGTGAGACTGCTCAAAACTTTAGTCGGGATAAACATTGGGAGCACGATCATCGATACGAGCGCGCAGAGGAATTTATTGATGTTGTCCAATCATTATGGGATTCATGGGAAGATGATGCGTTTGTCTATGATCGGAACAATAACATTTTCTATGATCCAAAAAAGGTACATGAAACAGCCTTCAAAGGGGACTATTTATCGGTAAAAGGACCGTTAAATATCGCTCGTTCAGTGCAGGGGCAGCCTGTTATTGTGGAAGCAGGTGCGTCAAAGCCTGGGCAAAAATTGGCCGCACGTACAGCAGAAGTAGTTTTTGTGCACTGGGATGGTATTGAAAAGTCGAAGGACCATTATCGTAATTTAAAGGCACAACTTGCCCCATTTGGTCGTTCGGCAGAAGAACTTCTTATATTGCAAGGGATTTCACCAATTGTCGGTGATACGGAGGAAGAAGCTAATCGTAAGTACAATGAGTTGCAAGCTTTAGTAGATCCTTATGAGAGCTTGAAGTTTGTTTCGGGTTATATGGGAAATGTTGATTTTTCGAAGTATTCGTTAGATACACCTGCGATTGAAGTGGAATTTCCGGAGGTCAACAGTATTCAAAGTCATTTCCATGAGCATTTAGACATTATTAAAAAAGAAAATTTAAAGGTCGGGGATTTATATGCACGTCTATTTGGCCCAGCCCGTCGTGATGCCTTTGTGGGGACACCTATTCAAATTGCCGACGAAATGGAGCGTTGGATTAACGAGAATGCAGCAGATGGCTTTATGTTACAATTTCCATTATTGCCACGTGATTTAGAGGACTTTGTAGAAAAAGTTATCCCTATTTTACAAGAACGCGGCATCTTTCGAAAAGACTATACAGGCTCGACGCTGCGTGAGCATTTAGGGCTGAAAATACCAGAAAATCGATTTGTCAAAAGTAAGGTGACACCGACATGAGTGATGTCTTTATTCGCAATGAACGTGAACAACAGCTTGTGCAATATGCTCGTGGCTTATCAACGCAAATTGAAAAAACAGCAGCTAGCTATGATGAAAGCGGAGAATTTCCATTTGAGCATTTTAAGATTTTAGAAGAGGCGGGTTATTTCCGATTAACGGTGCCGAAAAAATATGGAGGGGATGAAATTTCACTCTATGAAATGTTATTAGTACAGGAGCAGTTAGCTAGAGGGGATGCTTCAACTGCGCTATCAGTCGGGTGGCATTTATTAACCTTTTTAAATGTCCGAGAGGCTAGAACATGGTCAGAACAAGTGTTTGCAGAACTGAGCCGAAAAGCTGTAGAAGAAGGGTCATTACTGAATATTATAAATAGTGAGCGAGGGAAGGGCAATATTTCACGTGGCAGCTTGCCTGGAACGACTGCTAAAAAAGTGGATGGTGGCTATATTATTACAGGTGAGAAGGCCTTTGCTTCGTTAGCGCCCATCTTACAGCAATTTACGATTATCGCCTATTTAGAAGAAGAAAATTTAACTGCAGAGTTTCTAATAACGAAAAATGAGCAGGTAGAAATGATTAATACGTGGAATGCGATGGGCATGCGTGCTACAGGTAGTCATGATATTATTTTCCATGACACATTTGTGCCTGATGAAGCATTATTATATCGTCATCGCCCAAATGAAGTGAATCGCTTTTTAGCAGATGGTCGGGTTTATTCACTAGAAATTCCGGCTGTCTATTTAGGTATTGCAGGGTCTGCAAGGGACTATGCCATAGAGTTTGCGAAAAATACCTATTCATACAGTCTGAATAATACGATTGCTCATGCTAGCCACGTACAACAAAAAATTGGCGAAATAGAAGTGTTATATCAAACAGCCAGACGTACACTTTATAGCATTGCATCTCAGGTAGAACAAAATGCAGCTATCAAGGAGCAATTAGCGGACGATGTAAGTATTGCAAAATATATGATTTGTAACAATGCGATTGAAATTGTGACAAAAGCTATGCAAATTGTTGGTGGGCGTAGCATTTCCCAATCAAATAAATTACAGCGCCTATTTCGAGATGTACAGTGCAGCCGCTTCAATCCACCTGCTGACGATGTGGTCATTTCACAGCTAGCACAAGGCTTGTTGATGGATGAAAAACAAGGTGCTTTTCAATTATGAAAAAGTAGTAATCTGCTGACAAAAGTGTTAGCAGATTTTTTTATGTGTGCTAATTCTCCTGTATTGTCGATTTCTGTTTGTCGTAAAAGTTGATTTCTAGTATGATATTGGATAGTGATAGGGGGGGAAACCCGTGGATAACGGTTCTAAAAAACAAGAAATGTTTTCAAAAATGCAAGAAAGAAAATCTGAGGTAAAAATCGTGAGAAAAATAGTTGCTATTATAACAATAGTTTTTGTCTTAGTATTAGGGATTGTCGGTTTTTTTGGCTATAACTATGTGAAGAGTGCACTAAAGCCTATGGATCCTGATGCAACAAAAACAATTGCTGTTGAAGTACCAATTGGCTCAAGTTTAGGGTCCATTTCGGCGTTATTAGAAGACAAAGGCATTATTAAAGATGCAAGCGTTTTTAAGTATTATGCCAAGTTTAAAAATGAATCACAATTCCAAGCAGGAAATTATGATTTAACTCAAGCTATGACATTGGACGAGCTTATCGAGAGTTTAAAAACTGGGAAAGTATATCGTACGCCAGTCTTTGCAATGACAGTTCCAGAAGGCTTAACACTTGAACAAATAGGTAAAATTATTGAAAAGAAAACGCCGTATACACAAAAAGAATTTATGGATTTAGTGACAAGTGAAACATTTGTTCAGCAAATGATGGCCAACTATCCTGAACTTGTAACAGATGCAGTGCTAGCGGAAAATATTCGCTATGATTTAGAAGGCTATTTATTCCCTGCAACGTATTCATACTTTGAAGAAAAACCATCATTAGAATCCATTGTAGAAGAAATGGTAGCAGCTATGAATAATGTTGTGAAAAATTACAGTGATGTTTTAACAGAAAAACAAATGTCAGTGCATCAGCTATTAACATTCGCCTCTTTACTGGAGGAGGAAGCAACAGCTCAAACAGATCGAGAAACGATTGCAAGTGTATTCTTTAATCGTATCGATGAGGGCATGCCACTGCAAACAGACCCAACTGTTTTATATGCACTTGGTTCGCATAAAGACCGTGTTTTATATGAGGATTTAGAAGTCGAAAATGCCTATAACACATATAAAAACAAAGGCTTACCACCTGGACCAATTGCTGGTGCTGGTAAAACATCGATTGAAGCCTCTTTAAATCCGAGCAAAACTGATTATTTCTATTTCTTAGCTGATAAAGAAGGCGTCAACCACTTCTCGAAAACATATGATGAGCATTTACAAAAGGTCGAAAAGTATTTACGTCAAGCGGAATAGTTACGTCTCATAATAGAAAAAAGCATATGCAATAAGAAGAATAGAAGGAAAGAAAAATAGCTTTCCTTCTATTTTCATGCTATTATAAGTTGTGATTTTAACATTATTCAACAAAATGTTACCTTAAAGGTTATGTGAAAGAGCAGGTTTCGACTTGCATTATGCAGGCTTATTTAATGCCTGCTGAATAAAGTTAAAGCCTCCGGTAAATGTCACAGCTGTTTGTTACGTGAAAATGAAGCGTCAATAGAAGACTCTGCAAGTATTGAATTATGTTTACACAATTCATAATCTGGACGCAATTACGCTGAGGTGTAATTGATTCAATATATACGTGGTGGCAATTGTTTCGAGCATACTCGAAAAAACAATTGCTCATTTTTGTATGGCAAAGTACCAAGACATCACGTTTGGTCTTTTTCTTTTTGTAGGTAAATGATGATGAATTATGAATAGGGTCAATGAGGTTTTTCTTGTTGCATGTAATTTATTTCAGCAGGTCTTTTAATGTTACGACAGCATGCTTTAGTAAGAGTGAACGACAGCTACAGCATCCCCTAACTTCAATAGATGGGGGATAAGTGTCAAAAGATGTATTCGATTCAGTGGGGTTTCAAACCTTAGCTGAATTAAGTTAAAGCACCCAGCAAATGGCATAGATTTTGATGGAAGTGAATTTAGGAAGGTAGCGTAGATCGTCATATTCATAAGACAATTTTCTGATCGAAAGCGGAGTGGCCGAAACAATGACAAACTTGTACTACTTAGCTAACAAAGCCAAGTCCTGTAGTACCATTAACCCGACCGTTCGAGCATGCCTAAATGCACGCCAAAATTGGACGTGTTGTTTATTTGCTGAGGTGTGATTGATTGAGGTGTAAATAAAACAATGGAATTATCGGATGCATATATACAATCATTTATTCAACCACGTAATGATTTGCTTTTAGAAATGGAAGCATATGCGAAGGATAATCATGTACCAATTATGCAACTTGCAGGCATAGACGCACTGAACCAGTTGCTACGGATTCAAAATCCGTCAAAGATTTTAGAAATTGGTACGGCAATCGGTTATTCGGCTTTGCGTATGGCAGAAGCTTTGCCAAATGTGCAAATCGTTACAATTGAGCGTGATGTAGACCGGGTTACGAAAGCGAAAGATTATATTGCTCGTTCCACTGATGCAAATCGAATTACAGTGATTGAGGGGGATGCCTTAGAAGTAGATGATAAGGCAATTCATACAGTATTCGATGCAGTGTTTATTGACGCAGCAAAAGGACAATATCAACGTTTTTTTGAAAAGTATGCGCCTCTTGTGAAATCAGGTGGAGTTTTGTATATCGATAATATGTATATGCATGGCTTGTCAGATTTGGACTTAAAGGATGTGCCGCGTCGTAAGCGCACTATGATTCGAAATTTAAAAAACTTCACAGATTGGATTATGCATCATCCTGATTACACAAGTGCATTTTTACCTGTCGGTGATGGCTTATTATTATGTTTGAAGAGGTGACTACTATGAAAAAACCTGAATTGCTTGTAACACCGCAGACGGTGGACCATGTAAAAGCGCTTTTAGAAGCTGGAGCAGACGCTTTTGTCATTGGTGAACAACAATTTGGCCTTCGTCTTGCTGGGGAATTTTCTGTCAGCGAAGTAGAAGAAGCAACAAAGCTTATTCATGCAGCTGGTAAGAAAGTATATGTTGCAGTGAATGCGCTTTTCCATAATGAAAAAATAGATGCACTTGGTGACTATTTAAAAGAGCTGCAACGAATTGGCGTTGACCGTTTAATTTACGGTGACCCTGCTGTTATCATTGTACGTCGTGAGCAAGGTGTCACAATTCCACTGCACTGGAATCCAGAAACAACAGCAACTAACTGGTTTACGGCTAATTACTGGGGGAAACGTGGTGCAATGCGTGCTGTTCTTGCACGTGAACTTTCTTTAGATGAAGTAGTAGAAATTAAAGAAAATGTGGAGATGGAAATTGAAGTACAAGTACATGGTATGACTTGTATGTTCCAATCGAAGCGTCCATTACTAGGTCATTATTTCTTATACCAAGATAAAGTAATGGAAATTGAAAATCGTAAGGAAAATCGTAATATGTTCCTTCATGATGATGAGCGTAACAATAAATATCCGATTTATGAGGATGCAAATGGTACGCATATTTTCAGTCCAAATGATATGTGCATAATCGATGAGCTCGGTGAATTATTCGAAGCCGGCATTGATGCATTAAAAATTGAAGGTGTACTGCAAACACCGGAATACGTTGTGACTGTAACGCAAGCTTATCGTCAAGCAATCGACACATATTTTGACGAATCAGAAGATGCGTATGATGACATGAAAGATGATTTACTAGCAAAAATTGAAGACATTCAGCCAGCCATCAGACCTCTCGATACTGGGTTTATCTTCAAAGAAACAGTGTACTAGGAGGTGGCAAGAACATGGCATTAGCATTACAACAAAATGACAAAATCCGTGGAATCGTGGATGGGAAGCGCGTCATTACAAAGAAACCTGAACTACTTGCCCCCGCAGGTAGCTTAGAAAAATTAAAAGTGGCCGTTCATTACGGTGCAGATGCAGTATTTATTGGTGGTCGTGAATTCGGTCTTCGTTCAAATGCAGATAACTTCTCCATTGAGGAAATGCGTGAGGGTGTAGGATTCGCCAATAAATACGACGCGAAAATATATGTGACAACGAATATTTTTGCTCACAATGAAAATATGGACGGCTTAGAGCAGTATTTGAAGGATATTGAATCTGCAGGCGTAACAGGCATTATCGTAGCAGACCCGCTAATTATTGAAACATGCCGTACAGCTGCGCCTAAACTTGAAATTCATCTTTCTACACAACAATCTCTGTCTAACTGGAAGGCAGTACAGTATTGGAAAGAAGAGGGCTTACACCGCGTAGTTTTAGCACGTGAAGTAGGTGGCGAAGAAATGAAGCTAATGAAGGAAAAAGTCGATATCGAAATCGAAGCGTTCGTTCATGGTGCAATGTGTATCGCTTATTCTGGTCGTTGTGTACTATCAAATCATATGACGGCACGTGACTCTAACCGTGGAGGCTGCTGTCAATCTTGTCGCTGGGATTATGATTTATATGAGGTAGAAGACGGTGCGGAAAAAGCGCTTTATGATGATAATCATGCTTCGTTCGCTATGAGCCCAAAAGATTTAAAATTAATCGAAGCAATTCCTCATATGATCGAGCTGGGTATTGATTCGTTAAAGGTGGAAGGCCGCATGAAATCCATCCACTATGTGGCAACCGTAGTTTCTGTTTATCGTAAAGTGATTGATGCTTATTGTGCAGACCCAGATAACTTCAACATTAAACGTGAATGGCTTGAAGAGCTAGATAAATGTGCAAATCGTGACACAGCGGAAGCATTCTTTCACGATGCACCAGGCCATGAAGAGCAAATGTTTGGCGTACATGGCCGTAAAACGACATATGAGTTTGCAGGGTTAATTTTAGACCATGATCCAGAAACAAAAATAGTGACAATGCAACAACGCAACTATTTTAAACCTGGAGATGAAGTAGAGTTCTTTGGTCCAGAAATTGACAATATCCGCTTCACGATGGGTGAAATTTGGGATGAAGATGGCAATAGTTTAGATGCGGCACGCCATCCATTACAAATTATTAAATTTACATGCGATACGCCTTTAAAACCGCACAATATGATGCGAAAGGAGAATAAGTAATGGCAACTAAGCGTCCAGTCGTCATCGGAATTGCTGGTGGCTCATGCTCGGGTAAAACGAGTGTGACACGTGCTATCTATGATGTTTTCCGAGAGCATTCTGTAGTGGTAATCGAACAAGATTATTACTACAAGGATCAGAGTCATTTAACGTTTGAGGAGCGTTTAGAGACAAACTACGACCATCCACTTGCGTTTGATAACGATTTACTGATTGAGCATATAAATAAGCTATTAAAGCGTCAGCCGATTGAAAAACCTGTATATGACTACGTACAACATACAAGGGCAAAAGAAGTAATTCCTGTAGCTCCGGTAGATGTTATTATATTAGAAGGTATTTTAGTGCTAGAAGATGCGGACTTACGTAATCTTATGGACATTAAATTATTTGTGGACACAGACTCTGATTTACGTATTATTCGTCGTATACTGCGTGATATTAAAGAGCGTGGACGTACGACGGATTCCGTGATTGATCAGTATCTATCTGCGGTGCGTCCAATGCATAATTTGTTTATTGAACCAACAAAACGTTATGCTGATATTATTATTCCTGAAGGTGGGGATAATGAGGTGGCAATCGATTTGATGGTAACGAAAATTAAAACTATTCTTGAAACTGACCACGTATTGTAATAAGATAGAGTGGTATTGACAATATTTACATGCTTATCAAAAGCATATTTTTGTAAAGCATGCATACTATGAGGTCAAAGAGCATTTTGAAATGGATTAAAAATAATAAAATTCGATTAACTGCATCATTGCATGCATTTGGTCGAGTTTTATGTTTTTATATTGAAGAAATAAGGAGTGAATAACTTTGTCAAATGAAAAACAGTACCCAATGACAGCAGAGGGTAAGAAAAAATTAGAAGAAGAATTAGTGAAATTAGAAACAGAAACACGTAAGGAAATCGTGGAACGTATAAAAATTGCACGTGACTTCGGGGACCTTTCTGAAAATGCTGAGTATGATTCTGCTAAAGAAGAACAAGCCTTTTTAGAAGGACGAATCTCTACTTTAAAATCTATGATTCGTAACGCGGTTATTATCACAGAAGATCAAACAGATAACAGTGTAGTTTCACTTGGGAAAACGGTTACATTTGTAGAGATTATTGATGGCAAACCATCAACAGATAAAGAATCATACACAATCGTTGGCTCAGCAGAAGCGGATCCAATGGAATTCCGCATCTCAAATGAATCTCCAATTGCTAAAGGCTTACTAGGACGAGCAGAAGGTGAAGAAGTAGTTGTCCAAACACCTGGTGGCGAGATGAAAGTTAAAATTATTTCGATTAAATAATCGATGTGTACAAGCAGTTAGCTTTTCTTAATTTAAGAGAAGCTAGCTGTTTTTATTTTGCAAGTGGTCAGGAACTTGTTAAAATATTGGCTAGAGAGGGGGAGTCTTCATGAGTGAACGACAAACGCGAAGCAATCGTCATCTGCAGCCATCTCGCAAAAAAAAGTTCGATAAACTTTTAAATGTTTTAATTGGCATTGTCCTTATACTAATTGTGATAACGGCAATGTATGTGTTTAAATGGCAAGACGACACAGAAGAAACCGTAAAAGAGGACCCAATTCAAGAACAAAAGAACGATGATGCGACGAAAGAACATCCGAAAGAGCAAGACGTCGAAGACGAAGTCGACGAGGAAGTATCTGAAGATGACAAGCCTATAGAGGAATCAATACAGCCTGAGCAGGACACAACTGAAGAAACACCATCGGATAATCCAATTGTTGACCGTGTAGTGACAGATAAGAGCTGGCAACCTACACCTACAACACAAACAGGTGAGCATGTATCATCGTATGATGCCAAGTCTGTAGACTGGGCTGAAAAAGTAGCGACCATTACAGCTGCCACAGGCATCGCCGAAGACAATATGATTATTTGGCGTCTAAAAAATAATGGTAGTGCTGATACAGCCATAGCCACGATATCTACGAATGACAAGACAGAAATATATCGTGTGAGCATGGAATGGGTTAACAATGAGGGCTGGTTGCCTGTAAAGCTTGAGCAACTGAATACATTGGAAGGTGCCTATTGACGAAAGTAACTCTATTGATTATTTTTAATAGAGTTGAATATAGAAGGGAAGTAACATACACATGAAAATCGCTGTAATCGGTGCAATGGAAGAAGAAGTAGAATTATTACGTGCATCTTTAGAAAGTGCTACTAGCACAACAATTGCAGGTAGTGAATATACAACAGGAACATATGAGGGCAAAGAAGTTATTTTATTAAAGAGCGGTATTGGTAAAGTCAATGCAGCGATGTCAACAACCATTTTATTACATGAATTTAAACCAGATGTGGTCATTAATACTGGCTCAGCTGGAGGCTATGACGAAGCATTAGAAGTAGGTGCAGTTGTCATTTCAGATGAAGTGCGTCATCATGACGTGGATGTGACGATTTTTGGTTATGAGATTGGACAAATGGCTGGTATGCCTGCTGCATATAAGTCGGATGCAAAGCTTATGAAAGTCGCTGAAGAGGCTGTGAAGGCAGTAGGCGAACATCAATATGATATTGGTTTAATTTGTTCAGGTGATGCCTTTATGAATGATCCAGTACGTGTGGAAGCTGTACGTCATCATTTCCCACAAATGAAAGCGGTCGAAATGGAAGCGGCAGCTGTTGCGCAAGTTTGTTATCAATTTGACACGCCATTCGTTGTGATTCGTGCATTATCAGATATTGCAGGAAAAGAATCAAACATCAGCTTTGATGAGTTTTTACCAGTAGCAGCAAAACATTCGACACAGGTAGTATTAAAAGCGATTTCTTCGCTATAATCTACACAAAATGGACAAAATGAGTGACCAGCGAGTGAGAAAAATCACAGTTTTCTGTGTAAACAAATGCTACACTGTCATTAATAAAATAAACTTTAATCGATGGAAACTTTCGATGTACTGGACATGTTGTGCAAGCCATGATACAGAATGTCCTGTCCTTCGTATCCAACGATTTTAGTTGACCGGCAGGAACGCATTCCACATACGATTCCACAAACTGCTGTGAATTTTGTATGTGTATCATTTGTGTTCCTATTAGCCCTCTCAAATGGCCCACCTACTCTTGTGGGCGTCTGAGTACCACATCATATGGGATTAATTTTTTTGCATTCGGTTGGGAGGCATGAATGATGTTATTTTTGACAGCAGGCGTAGTCATTCTTACGACGTTAATCGGTTCACTTATTTCAGCTGAACTTAGTGAATCCACTCATTAAACTGTGTAGAAAGCTCCTTTGAGGCTGTGAAAGCCACAAAGGAGCTTTTTCTTATATGCACCAGGAGTATACAGCTCATGAATTATTTAGAGTGGGCTAAATGTTATTTAAGGTAATTCATTTCATAAATAGTTTTTCTATAAAGAAACACGTATATTTTGTTAGGAGTGTTAGGGAGCTAATCCAGCGGAATATACCTATGTGATAGGAATAATTACTTTATTTCATTCATAATATTTGCCTTTATTGATATGAAAGTGAATTATGAAATGGATACAAATAATTACGTAAAGTGGGTATGTGTTATATTGGTGCCGCACCATTCAAAATTCCTCGACATTTTTACATGTTCAACAGTAAGTGATTTTTGTCCAAAAGCGCACAAGCCAAGGCAGAAGGATACATGGAGACGAAACGATATGTTGAATTTTTGTCTTTAACAATTTACAATAAACTACTCAATAGACTTTTGATCTCTTTTGTAAAATTGATAGAGTTTAATGAGTGCTCGCTTTTCAATGCGAGATACATAGCTACGAGAAATGTTCAAGCGGGCAGCAATTTCTTTTTGTGTCAGTGCATCCTGATGATTTAAGCCATAACGAAGTGTCACAATTTCAAGCTCTCTTTCATCGAGCATGTGCAAATAGCGATACAGCTGTGCAACATGCTCCTTGTGTTCGATTTTTTCTGTCGCGCTCTCTTCATCACATTGCAGGAGATCACGAATTTGCAAAGCATTGCCATCTTTGTCTGTACCGATTGGTTCAAATAAGGATACATCCTTTTGAACTTTCTTTTGGGTGCGCAGGTGCATTAAAATTTCATTTTCGATACAGCGTGCTGCGTACGTTGCTAATCGGGTTTTCTTGTCAGGGGTATAGCTTTCTACGGCTTTCATAAGACCAATTGTACCGATGGAAATATAGTCATCGAGCTGCTCATGTTTTGGATGGAATTTTTTTACGACATGTGCGACGAGTCTCATATTGCGTTCAATCAAATCTAGACGTGCTTGCTCATCGCCACCTAAAAATCGTTCAATACAAGCAGCTTCCTCTTCCTTTGAAAAGGGTTTATGGAATGTTTGCCCTTTTAAGTAACCTAATAAAGCAGGGATCTCAAGCCATAATTGAAGCATAGAAGTAAAAATTCCGCTCATTGAATGATTTCATCCTTTCCCCATTTTTCGACAGTATATGTTAAGAAACGGCGTTCAATGAAAAAAAGTGCAACAGCAAGTTGCTGTTACACTTTTTTTAGCGTGATAGTACTAATCATTAATAACGCTAGTATTGGAAACAAGAAAAGATAAAACGCAGGGTGGAACGTATTAGATGCAAAATACGTTAATGTTAATAACGTACCAGCAGCTGTAATCGGTAACCCTGTGAAAAAGCCATTAGCTTCACTAATATTGAAGCGAGCTAATCGCATCGCACCGCAGACGATGTATAGAACAGTCATCATCATGCCGACAAAACCAAAGTCGACCAAGACAACTTCGTACATTAATAATGCAGGCGCTACACCAAATGATATAATATCACTCATAGAATCTAATTGCTTACCTAACGCAGATTCTTGTCCGAGCGCGCGCGCTACTTTTCCGTCGTAGCGATCAAGAAGGGCTGCAATAAAGATAAACAGGACACTGTAGCTATAATATTCATGTAAAGTGGCCATAATGGCCGCGCCACCAAAGGACATATTACTAATTGTAATGAAGTTTGCTGCGTGCGATTTCATTTTCTTAACCGTGGTATCCACCAACTTGTGATAAAAAAACAAGGGGGATCACTCCTTTGCACTTAAGATATTGTACCATTATACTTCGGATGCGAAAAAATTGACAGTCTAATTTAATCGATAGGAGTTTTGCTTTATGAAAGAGAAACTGTATCAACGCTTGATAGAATTAACAAATGGCAAGCAGTCCTCCCATATTTTGCAAACAATTGCAAAAGCAAAGTGGAGTAGACGTATTATTCCGAGCTATATGAAAATATACGATATTAACCTTGAAGAAGTTTCAAAAAAAACACAACAATTTTCAAGTTTGCACGACTTTTTTACGAGAGAGTTATTAGAAGAAGCACGACCAATCGAACAAAGTCCTACAATCTATGCAAGTCCAGTTGATGCGAAAGTGGAATCTTTTGGACGTATTGAATGGGATATGACTTTTCTTGTAAAAGGCAAGCCCTATTCTTTACAGGATTTACTAGGTAATGCAGAGCGGGCTGCTCAATATGCAGATGGACATTACATCGTGTTTTACTTAAGCCCAGCAGATTATCACCGAATGCATAGCCCGATTGATGGCCATGTACTACGACAATATACGCTAGGTCAAACATCCTACCCTGTAAATCAACTTGGTCTCACATATGGTAAAAAACCGATTTCGCATAATTATCGCCTTGTGACAGAGTTGAAAGTGGCAAATGACCAGCAAGTCGCATTCATTAAAGTTGGTGCTACCTTTGTAAACTCCATCGTGCTGACAAATACGACAGCCCATTGGCGTAAGGGTGAGGAAGTCGGTTATTTTTCATTTGGTTCAACAGTGGTTATGCTATTTGAAAAAGATGCCATTGCATTTACTGATAATGTAGTGCAGGGAAGCCCAATTCGAATGGGTGAAGCCTTCGCAAATATGCTATAATGGTCGAATAATACATTTAGATTAGGGGTCGCTATTTTGTATAATTTTTTATTACCAGATGAATTTGTGACGAGTATTTTTGAAATAACACCAGAAAAGCTTCAAGAACTAGGCATTAAAGGCATTATTACGGATTTAGATAATACGCTTGTGGAGTGGGACCGTGCAGATGCAACGGAAGAGCTAATTATTTGGCTACGTATTATGAAAGAGTCGGGTATTCGTATTATCATCGCATCGAATAACAACGAGGCGCGTGTTAAACATTTTGCTGAACCACTGGGGATTCCGTATATTCATAAAGCGAAAAAGCCATTCCGTAATGCATTTTATAGTGCCATTATTCAACTAGGGTTACGTCCAAATGAAGTAGTAATGGTAGGAGATCAACTACTAACAGACGTAATGGGTGCCAATCGATTAGGCTTGCATACGGTTTTAGTAAAACCAGTTGCACAATCAGATGGACTCGTTACAAAATTTAATCGTTTCATTGAGCGCCGAGTGTTCAGTGATTTAAAACGAAAAGGAATACTTACTTGGGAGGAAAAAGAATGAACGAAATGCCAAATTGTATTGGCTGTGGTACGACAATTCAAACAGAAGATAAAACAGCAGTTGGGTATGCACCCCCATCATCATTAGAAAAAGACGTGGTCATATGCCAACGTTGCTTCCGTTTGAAAAATTACAATGAAATTCAACCAGTGTCATTAACGGATGATGATTTTTTACGTATTTTAAATGGTCTAGGAACACAGCAAGGCTTAATCGTAAAAATTGTTGACATTTTTGACTTCAATGGGAGCTGGTTGCCAGGGCTTCACCGCTTCGTTGGCAAAAATCCAGTGTTACTAGTAGCAAACAAAGCCGATTTACTACCCAAGTCTGTCAAGCCTAAAAAAGTCATTAATTGGTTAAAACGTGAAGCAAAGGCTCTTGGCTTACAACCAATTGATGTACTTTTAGTCAGTGCGCATAAGGGCAACGGGATGGCTGAAGCAATGGAAGCTATCGACGAATACCGTAACGGACAAAATGTTTACGTTGTAGGTTGTACCAATGTTGGGAAATCGACTTTCATTAACCGCATTATTAAACAAGCAACTGGTGAAGGAGAAGTAATTACAACCTCTCATTTCCCAGGAACAACATTAGATATGATTGAAATACCACTTGATGATGGTAGTGCATTGTATGATACGCCAGGAATTATTAATCACCATCAGATGGCACACCATATTGACGCAAGTGAATTGAAATATATTATGCCCAAAAAAGAAATTAAGCCAAAAGTTTATCAGCAAAATGCTGGTCAAACATTATTTATTGGGGCCCTTGCTCGTTTTGACTTTATCCAAGGGGAGCGTTCAGCATTTACGGTACATGTGGCAAATGATTTGCCGATTCACAGAACGAAGCTTGAAAAGGCGGATGCATTATATGCTGAGCATAAAGGGGAGTTACTGGCACCACCAACTTCAGACTTTATCGACCAGCTACCAGATTTGGTACGTCATGAGTTTTCGATAAAAGAAGCGAAAACCGATGTGGTGTTTTCTGGTCTCGGTTGGATTACGATACAGCATGCAAATGTTGTCGTTGCAGCACATGCGCCAAAAGGTGTACAAGTATCGATTCGTCCGTCACTCATTTAATAAACAAACAGGAGAGAAGAGGCACTAGAAAATGAAGAAGTGGTTTGCGGTTATTGGCGATCCAATCGAGCATTCTAAATCACCAGCAATGCAAAATGCATGGTTTGAAGAAATGATGATCGATGCGGCGTATATTCCAGTGCATGTAACATCTGAAAGTTTAGAGGCAGCCGTTGCTGGTTTTAAAATATTGGGTGCAAGTGGCTGGAACGTCACAATCCCACATAAAACAACGATCATTCCTTATTTAGATGAGCTAGATGAGTTAGCAGAAAAAATGGGAGCAGTAAATACCGTAGTACGTACAAAAGAAGGCAAATTAAGAGGGTATAATACAGACGGCGTTGGATTTGTTCATTCACTTGAAGAAGCTGTTGGCAAATCGCACAAGGAAAAGCCTGTGCTTCTTATTGGAGCTGGTGGTGCAGCACGTGGGATTGCATTTGCGATGCAACAGCAAGGTTATACGAATTTAACCATTGCTAATCGGACAGTGGCGAATGCGCAGACTATTGTTGATGAATTGGGTATTGGCCGTGCCATTACATTGGCACAAGCAGAGGAAACATTGGCTGACTTCAGCATTTTAGTGCAAATGACGTCGGCTGGGCTTGCTACGGGCAATTTTTCAATGCCATTTTCACTAGATCGACTTGCAAAAGGCGCAATTGTTGCAGATATTGTGTATAATCCATTAATGACGCCTTTTTTACAAGCGGCTGTGGAAAAAGGGGCAACCGTCGTAACAGGTCTTGGGATGTTCGTGCATCAAGGAGCGATTGCTTTCAATTACTGGCTTGGCGAATATCCAAATACAAATTCAATGATTGCGCAATTGAAGGCGCAATTAGGAGGACAATAATTTTTATGTTAACAGGTAAACAAAAGCGTTTTTTACGTGCAGAAGCACATCATTTAACACCGATTTTCCAAGTAGGGAAAGGCGGCGTTAGTGACGAAATGACAAAGCAAATTCGAGAAGCATTAGAGGTACGTGAGCTTATTAAGGTACGTATTTTAGATAACTGTGAAGAGGACAAGCAAGATGTGGCAGATGCTCTAGCAAAGGGTACGCATGCGCAGCTTGTACAATTAATAGGTCTAACAGTTGTTTTATATAAAGAATCACGCAATAACAAAAAGATTGTATTACCCAAAGTAGCGAAATAAGGTGAGGCAATGAAGAAAGTCGGTTTACTCGGAGGGACGTTTAATCCACCTCATATCGGGCATTTAATGATGGCAAATGAAGTATTTCATGCCTTGGCATTAGATGAGATTCGTTTTATGCCGAATGCACTACCACCGCATAAGCTGGCACGTCATGATGCAAGTGATACAGCTCGACTTGAAATGGTAAAGCGTGCAATAACTCCATATCCGCATTTTCGTGTAGAGTCGTATGAGGTAGTCAAAGGTGGCGTATCCTATTCGTATGAAACACTTGCTGCATTATGTGGAAGAGAGCCTGATGTTCAGTTTTACTTTATTATTGGTGGAGATATGATTGATTCTCTCCATACATGGTATCGTATCGACGAATTAGTAAAGCTTGTGCAATTTGTAGGTGTGAAACGTCCAAGTACGGAGGCACAAACAGAGTACCCTGTATTAATGGTGGAAGTGCCACAAATCGATTTATCGTCAACCTTGATTCGCGAACGCCTTGCTACTGGTGGAACGGTAACATTTTTATTGCCAGAAGTGGTAGAGACGTTCATACGAGAGGAAGGTCTGTATGGAACGTGAACAGTATTTAGCGGCGATTAAGCCACGAATGCCTGAAAAGCGCTATATTCATACGATAGGTGTAATGGAAACAGCGATTGCCTTAGCGAAAGTGTATGGCGAGGACGAGAAAAGAGCTGAAACAGCGGCCATACTTCACGATATTGCAAAGTATGCAGATATTGCTTGGATGGAAAAAATTGTTCGCGAACAACAACTAGATCAACGTCTTATTGGATGGGGTAGTGAATTACTACATGGGCCAGTCGGTGCGTATATTGCAGAACATGAATTTGGCATTGCGGATGAGGATTTATTAAATGCTATTCGTTTTCATACGACAGGACGTGTGGGCATGAGCCGTTTAGAAAAAATACTTTTTGTTGCAGATATGATTGAACCAAATCGTCAATTTGACGGAGTAGAACGTCTGCGCAAAAAAGCACAAAAGAATTTGGATAAGGCCGTGAGTGCTTGTGTGCGTCATACATTGGCGTTTTTAATTGACACGAGGCAACCGATTTATCCACTATCAATAGATTGTTATAACGATTTGATGAAAAGAGAGGACAGTGAAGGATGACTTCAACTTTATTACAGGCAGCTTACAAAGCAATTGACGACAAACATGGTGAGGATATTGTCGTGTTAAATATGCAGGGTATTTCACTATTAGCAGATTACTTCATCATTGCTCATGGTAACTCAGACCGCCAAGTGCAAGCTATTGCACGTGAATTACAAGATGTGGCAGTGAAAGAGGGCCATGAGATTCGTCGTGTGGAAGGCTTCGATGGCGCACGTTGGATTCTTGTAGACTTAGGTGATGTTGTGGCACACGTCTTCCACAAAGATGAGCGTGCTTATTATAACTTAGAGCGTCTATGGGGCGATGCACCTCAGCTAGACATTGCTGAGGCGTAAGTGAGTAGTTATGAGCGTTTTGCTCAGGTGTATGATGAGCTGCAAATTGATATTCCTTATAGTCGCTATGTGGAATGGGTTATGCGGCATGCACCGAGTAAACAATACCCGAATCTTTTAGATATTGGCTGTGGTACGGGTGTGCTTGGTCTCTTACTTGCAGATGCTGGCTACAAGGTGAGTGGCGTCGATTTATCTGAGGAGATGCTGGCGATTGCAGCGGAGCGTTTTGCAGCTGTAAGATTGCAGATACCACTTTATTGCATGTCAATGCATGAATTAGACGGTTTTGCGGAACTTGATGTTGTCACAATTGCCATTGACTCACTCAATTATGTCGTTGAGGAAGCAGAAGTATATGCAACACTAGAGCGTATTTTTGAGGCTTTACGAGAAGGTGGACAGCTATTCTTTGATGTCCATTCATTATTTAAAATGGATGAAATCTTTTTAGATGGTCCCTTTACGTATGATGACGGTGATATAAGTTATGTATGGCATACCGAACCTGGTGACTTTGAACATGCTGTTGTCCATCAAATGACGTTTTATGTGCGTGATGGGGCAAGTGACTTGTACGAGCGCTTCGACGAGGAGCATATACAACGCACATTCCCGCTTGAACAGTATATGACATGGCTTCGTACAATCGGTTTTAAGGATGTTGAGGTAACGGCTGATTTTACAGAGGAAGCACCTGAAAACGAAAGCGAACGCATTTTTATACGTGCGGTGAAATAATAGACACAGCCCGGTTGAAGTTCTAAACTTTATCGGGCTGTTTTTTAATTCAATATGGTTGTTAGGAAGGAGCTGTTCTTTTTGGAAATAGTCATTAGACAAGAAAAAGTATCAGATTATAAGGAAACAGAAGACGTAGTGAGAGCTGCGTTTGCACATGAAGAAATGAGTGACCAAACAGAGCATGAATTAGTAGCACGATTGCGAAATTCAGCTGCTTTTCAACCACAATTGTCTTTAGTTGCCGTTGAAAATAAACGAATTGTTGGTCATGTTTTATTAACAAAAATAACAATAGTACTGCCTTTTTTAGTTAGCTACCAGTAAAAATTAATATTTAAAAATACTTGTCTCTATCATATGGAGGAGCAGGTATTTTTTTGTATTTGCTTCTTATCGTAAATCCTTGAAATAAGTACTTGAGGATTTTAAATCTTCCCAACCATAAACATGTTCTATTAACTTCCTATTAGCAATTTTTATGTCAATGCTATTTATAAAAGAAGCTCCTAATTTTTCGTAAAAGTATTTTGATGGATTATCTGCTAACGCAAATACAAGCATTGAATTCATGCCAGAATTTCTTAAACATTGAATAATTGTTTGTACTAGCTGTTTTCCAATGCCTTTACCTTGATAATTTTCTATTAAATATATTGAACTTAATGCCCCTTCAAAATCACTATATTCGTCGTTTTGATTTTTACCTCCACTACAAAAACCAATAATTTCGCCACTATCATTTTCTGCAACAAATACATATTCGTTCAGGATATTTTGTTGCCACAAATTTTCTCTTTTTTCATAAGATAAATGTTCAAGATAGCTTTGTGGAATAATATTTACGTATGTACTTTTCCAACTATCTACATGTACTCTTGCTATTGCTTGTGCATCTTCAATAGAGGCAGTTCTCACCTTCATAATGATTCCTCCCTTATAATAACTCCATTAGTTCCATAAATTATATAATTTATGGAACAGAATCATTAAAAGTGGCATAAAGTTTATGACACTTTGACGATATATACGCTAATATAATAGAAATGAGGTGATTGTATGTGGAATTTATCGCTACAGCATAAAAAGGCTTATGAGCAAGCGCATGTGCTAACGCTTGTTGAAAACGATGCCGCCTGGGCGGATGAAATAGCGTATGCTCAAGAGCAGGGACTTAATTTACTGCAGGAAAAAAACAGGGAAATCATGGAACTACGGGATTATTTACTAAGCTTTCTACCACAGCGTTTTCATACGTATGTGCTAGATGGTACGATGAATACACCTCAACTTGCAAAAGCTGTCCGAGAAGATTATATAAAATGGCAGCAACAACATATTGCTAAATTTGATGCTGTTTTAGAAGCGGCTTACCATCAAAAAGTGCAGACCTTACCTTATTTAAAAAACACAGTACGTGAGGTTTTTGAGCAATCCTTACATGATACGAGAATAGTTGATGTTGAGCGTTTGGATCATCATATTAAGCTAACTATTGATACAACAGGGGGCTTTACAACTAAATCAATCATATTCTTAACGTTTACGAATATTGTGATGGAGGCTGGCGAGCTCGTAGCAGGTCAGTATTATGTTTATGATGAGTTGCAAAAGACAGCCAATGGAATAGCCTTACGTGTTACGGTCGATTGCCCTGAGACGGAGTGGACGATTGAAGCAAAGGACATCGATGCGGATTATTATTATCGACCTAAAGCTTATTATGATTTTATAGAAAATGATTTCGAATTGTATATGCAAACCTTGCAGTTAGAGCATGGTTTATTATTTTTTGCTCCGCAGGTAAAATCAAAAATAATGGCAATTCACAAGCAATCTCCATTTTTACAATTGGAAGAGGGCAATTTAAATGTAAATGAAAATGGCGTTTTCGTGGGTGATAGACGTGTTGCAGATCAATTAGGGGACTGTATTCACTTTATACATACAGCCGTCTATGAGGACCCTTACGCACATTTTAGTGAGCCTGTACCCATAGAGGTTTTAGAAGAAGCAGCACTTGGCAATGATTTAGAGTTGAAAGTTCGAGCTTGGAATACGATGTATGCAAATCCGGAAGAGTTAGCACCTATTATTCAGCGTATTTTTACGGATATGTTACTTGACGAGGAAGATATGATGCAGTGTGTCTATGTTAACCATTTCAATAAGGAACGTGTGTTAACGAAAGAACTTCAATTAAAATATAAATCGATAATAGATTGATAGAATACTTTTCAATTATAGGGCAATATTGTATGATAAAGGGAGCTCCATATGATGTGCCTTTTGCATAGAAAGGATGTTTTTAATGATCCAATCTTTATGGCAAAAGTATAGAAAAAGTATGTTGCTCCCCGGCATGCTTGTCATCAGTGGACTTTGTTACTTCTATTTTTCGAGTTCTGACTCTTCACCTCCCCAAGAAGAGCTCATCGAAACAATCCAACTTACTGACCAAACTGCATCAATAGAGCCTGTCCAAGAAGCGGTCTCACAACAGGTGATTGTGGATGTAAAAGGTGCTGTCTTTCATCCTGGTGTCTATGAGCTTAAACCTGAGCAACGGATCATAGATGCGGTACAGCTAGCAGGTGGCTATACAGAGGATGCAGATACGCAGTTTATTAATCATGCACAAAAAGTGTTAGATGAAATGGTCATTTATATTCCTATGAAGGGTGAAGAACTAGATCATGTATCATCTAGTTTTATAGCTGTGCCGGCTGGTGAAGCATCTACAGGCAGTGAAGGCGTGAAAGATGGAAAGATTAATATAAATAAGGCAGATGAGGCGGCGCTAACAACTTTATCAGGAATTGGTCCGTCTAAGGCGCAAAGCATCATTGCTTATCGACAGGAAAATGGTAGCTTTCAGTCAATAGAAGATTTAAAAAAGATTACCGGTATAGGCGATAAGACATTTGAAAAACTAAAAGATTCAATTACGGTAAACTAAACTCTTCAATAGTATGTGATATTGACGACTCATTTCAAAAAGGGCTACACTATAGTATAAAAGCGATCGTTGACAGTAAGTATCGATTGCCTAAAATTTTTGGAGGTAGTCATATGGAGCGTATTACTTGGGATCAATTTTTCATGGCACAAAGCCATTTACTCGCTTTACGAAGCACGTGTACAAGACTAGCAGTAGGTGCAACGGTTGTACGTGATAAACGGATTATTGCAGGGGGCTATAACGGCTCGATTACTGGTGATGAACATTGTATAGAAGCAGGCTGCTATGTCGTTGATAATCATTGTGTGCGTACAATACATGCAGAAATGAATGCACTCCTACAATGTGCAAAGTACGGTACACCGACGAAGGGAGCAGACCTTTATGTTACGCATTTCCCCTGTCTGCCATGTACAAAGTCAATTATTCAAGCGGGCATTGAGCGCGTATATTATGCAACAGATTATAAAAACAATCCGTATGCACAAGAATTATTCAAAAAAGCTGGTGTGGAAGTCTTACACGTCCCATTTGATGAACGTAAAATTGACTTCTTAAGCAATGAAAAATTAGCCTTGTACATAGACATGCTGCACGAGTTACGTGAGAGTGGCCTCCCTGCAGAAAAATTACTCCCCTACGAACAGAAGGTGAGTGCATTATTTGGAAAAACACTGTAAAGCATAAATGGATATACGTAGCACTGGCATTACTTGTAGCATCATTAGCGGTACACAAGTCCGCGTGGCTACTTATCATGCTACTACTATTAGCAATGTGGCTTACCTTTAAAGGTGAGCCACATGTAAATTCAGCGTTCGTTGTGGGTGCTGGACTTCTTTCATTTCTCTTCTTATCAATCGTTCACTTGACGGAACCTTCCCCTTTACCGTCATCCTTTCAACTAACATGGACAAACGACTATAAAATCAATGGACAAAAACTACGTGGTTTTGCGAAAACTGAGACAGGTGAGAAACTATATATCGTGTATACCTTCTCCTCTGAGCAGGAGAAAAGTTTTTATGAAAATACACCGATTACAGGCTTTAGGTATCATGTGCAAGGTGAACTTGTAGCACCAAATCCACCCGCACATAAATACGCTTTTTCGATGCACGATTATTTAGTGAGTAAAGGTGCAAATGGCATAGTCGAAGTGACAAGCTGGTCATATGTATCCGCAGAAAAATCAATTCGAGCCTTTCTGGCCAAGCAAAGATGGTACTTGAAACAACATATTGAGGCTACGTTTCCACAGTCACTCGTTGCAGAGGCCCAGGCGCTTCTCATAGGCTTGCAAGACCATGTCGACGATGAACTGGAGCGTGCTTATCAAAAGCTCGGCATTACGCATTTGTTTGCCATTTCAGGTCTACATGTGGCACTCGTGTCATGGTTGTTTTACGAAGGTCTATTGCGCATTGGCGTACGTAAAGAACTAGCGAGGGGTATTTTACTCGTTGTTTTACCTGTATATGGAATTTTGGCTGGTGGTGCCCCTTCGGTATGGCGTGCAGTTTCGGTCGTTGAATTTGTCATGCTGATGCGCTATGTGAAGTGGCAAGTGCCCATTGATGATGCACTAGCAATTAGCTTTATAGGATTTGTACTGCTTGAACCTGGTGTGATTTTTCAGGTAGGTTTTCAATTGTCGTATTTAGCAACGCTGGGTATTGTCTATTCAGGAATGATTTTTAAGCAATCAAAGGGCTGGTTGATGCAGTCATTTTTAGTAACAGTTGTATGCCAACTTTTTGTATATCCGTTATTGCTCCATCATTTCTATGAAGTTTCAATTTCTTCTTTTTTAACGAATATAGTATTCGTACCACTGTTTTCATTTATCATTTTACCAGCTAATATTGTACTGCTTGGTATGACGGCTATATCCATACCTATGGCAAAATTCATGTTCAGTATATATGAGCCATTACGTGTTTGGTTGACCGAGGCAATCATATATTTACAAGCATTGCCGTTTCAGCTTTGGACACCTGGTAAGCCTGCCATTTGGCTTGTCTGTATGGCATTTGTCAGTGTGTTAGTAGGTTTATATTTTTTAGAGGCTAGACACTATGGTAAGTTCGTTATTGTGCTCTGCTTTCCCGTTATTTGTATTCACGTAGCGCCATTGTTGTATAGCGAGACAAAGCTTACGTTTTTAAATGTAGGGCAGGGAGATTGTACGGTTATTGAACTACCTTTTAGGCAGGCTGTGTATGTTGTGGATGCCGGTGGGCTTCTTCGTTTTGAGCAGGAGCCATGGAAGACGCCTACTAGCCCCTATGAGGTTGGAAAACAGGTTGTTGTGCCTTTTTTAAAGGGCAAGGGTATACGAACAATAGATATTTTCTTAGTGACACATGCTGATGCTGACCATGTAGAGGGAGCAGAGGAAGTATTAAAAGAAATTCGCATGGAAGAAATTCATGTGACACCAGACTCAATAGATAAACCTGTGATGCAAGATTTGTTAGTAGAAGCAAAGCAACAAAAGGTGCCTGTTAAAGAAAAGATGCAAGGAACTGCATGGCAAGTGGGCGAGACAAGCTTTCATTATTTATGGCCCCATGATACGAATTACGAGGGCAATGACGATTCAATTGTCTTATATATGCATCAAGGGACGTTTAGGGCGCTTTTAACAGGTGATTTAGAGGAGAAAGGGGAAAGAGAGCTCATCAAGCTTTATGGAAGCCACATAGCGAATATGACGCTTTTAAAGGCAGGGCATCATGGCAGTAAAACGTCAAGCATCGAGCCCTTTGTTGAGCTCTTACAGCCTGAATTGACGATTTTTAGTGCAGGGCTCAATAATCGCTACAAACACCCACATGAGATGGTCGTAGAGCGTTTTAGAAAACGCCAATTAATGACAAGGACAACCGCAATAGATGGCACAATTGAAATCCGAATAAAGGGTAATCAATGGACGATGCATACAGAAAAAGACCTTGTCCAATATTGAACAAGGTCTTTTTACCTGTGTAAGAGGTAGGTTTACATTGCAACATAGTCTACTACTATTGCGATGACGAACATAATAGCAAAGACTGCAAAAGATACGCCGAAACCAATGCCTGAGTCGATTGCATCGTTACGTCTGCATTGTATATTTTTACCTTCAAATGGATTCATTGTTATCCCTCCA
This sequence comes from Lysinibacillus sp. UGB7, assembly GCF_049058285.1. Classification (NCBI taxonomy): domain Bacteria; kingdom Bacillati; phylum Bacillota; class Bacilli; order Caryophanales; family Bacillaceae; genus Lysinibacillus; species Lysinibacillus sp. UGB7. Next base: position 60,248 of record NZ_JBMGUV010000004.1, on the reverse strand, counting down.
ATTCTGTTATTTATTATAAGACAACATTTTCATAAAAGCTATATCGAAAACGTGAATTAACCGTGCTGCAAGGGACACAAATCAGTCAAAGTCACAAAGGGCCGTAAATCATGTATACTATTTCTATTGCTATATGGAGGGGAAACAATGATTTCAAACGTTTGGAACAACATAAAAAAAGGTGAGCTTTCGCCAGTTTATTTGCTCGTTGGGGAGGAAAGCTATTTTATAGATGAGACTGTAAAACGTTTAAAAGAAGCAATAGGCCCCGATGAAGAGATAGAAATGAGTACATTTGATTTAGAAGAGATGCCCGTTGATGTAGTGATTGATGAAGCAGATACCATCCCTTTTTTCTCAGAACGTAAACTTATTATTGCCAAAAATGCTTCCTTTTTAAAAGCGACAGAAAAAGGTAAAGAAAAAATTGATCACGATGTGAAACGGTTAGAGGCATGGCTCGGAAATCCTTCAGATTTTTCTGTAACGGTTTTTATTGCACCCTATGAAAAGTTGGATGAACGAAAAAAAGTAACGAAAATGATGAAAGAACATGCCTTTTTAGTACAAGCGGAAACACCAAAAGAGCAAGATTTAGCTGTGTGGATTCAAGGGCTTGTCAAGGCAGAAGGAAACACTATTACACAAAATGCCATCGAGCAGCTTGTTACGATGGTCGGTTCAAACATGCTTCAACTTCAAATGGAAATCGAAAAATTGTCCTTATATTTAGGTGAGGGTGGGGAAATAACGACTACTTTAGTTGAGGATTTAGTGGCGAAAACATTGGAACAGGATGCCTTCAAAATGTTGAATGCATATTTTGCCAATGAACCGGTTGCGGCACTGACTATTTACCACGATTTACTGCGCCAAAAACAAGAACCCATCATGCTTGTAGGCCTTCTTGCATCCAATGTCCGTACAATGTCGAATGTTTTTTATTTATTGAAAAAGGGTTATCATCCGCAGCAAATTGCAAAAAATTTAAAAATCCATCCTTATCGTGTTAAGTTAATGGTTGAGCAACGTAACCGTCCATCTGAGGAGAGTTTACTAAAGGCTCTGTACCAATTAGCTGAAGTGGATTTACAACTAAAAACGACCGGTGGTAATCGTGAGCGTTACTTAGAACTGTTTTTACTACGACAACTGTAAAATTAATTTTAGGTAGACAACGATGGTTGTATAATGTCGTGGGGGGTTTTGAACGTGCAAAAACGAATTCAGTATATGGACAGCTTACGTGCTATGGCAATTTTAGGCGTGCTATTATTACATGCTGCGACACCTTATGTCGTACTTTATGATGAAATTAATGAGATTGATTGGCAAATCGGGATTATTTATAACGCCTTATCTCGATGGTGTGTGCCAATTTTTTTAATGATTAGTGGGGCACTATTACTTGGGCGTAAGGAAGAACCCCTAGGTGTTTTTTTCAAAAAACGTGCCAATAAAATTTTACTGCCGTTTATTGCTTGGTCCGTCATCTATTATGCATGGGCAACATATATGTGGAGCCCTGGCTATTCGTTGAAAGAATTTTTTATTATGTTTTTCAATAATCAGGTATATTATCATTTATGGTATTTTTATGCACTCATTGGTATTTATTTACTAGTGCCAATTTTTAATATTTTTGTCAATCATGCATCAAGACAAATGATTGGCTATGTAATCGTTCTTTGGCTATTATTTTATGGAGGTTTCCGCTATTACTCCTATCTAGTGAGTAATGAATTTACGCTGTTTTTCCCGCTGAGTGAATATATTGGCTTCTTTTTACTCGGCTATTATATAGCGGCATTTGAGATAGCACAGAAATGGCGTATTGGGATATATGTTTTAGGGATGGTAGGAGCAATCGAAACGGTATTTCGTACAAATGTCTTAACGGAGGAGCAGGGGCAATTTACAAGCTATGCTTTTTCGTACACCAGTCCTAATGTTATTGCGATGAGTGTTGCACTCTTTGTTTTTGTGAAATATTGGGTCAATCGAAAGGTAGCACGTGGAACCTATGTGACAAGCGGGATTATCAAGCTAATAGGGCAAACCAGTTTTGGTGTGTATTTAATTCATGCGATGATTCTTGATAAAGTGCGTCCTTACTTTTTTGAAGGCAATGAGCTCTTTTTTAAGCCGTTTATAGCTATTCCCATGCAAGTGTTCATTATTTTAGTGCTGTCAACAATCATTGTGTGGATCATTCAAAAAATACCACTATTAAAACGAATTGTCTAGTAATGGTGTATTATAAGAATTTATAAAAAATGCTGTCCAAAAAGGCAGCATTTTTTCATTGAGAAACGAAAAAAGATCAGTTACCTCAAGAGAGAGTAAACTGATCCTTTATATAACACTTATGCTTTTTTAGCTAGGCGAGACTTTTTACGAGCCGCCGCGTTTTTGTGGATAAGTCCTTTTGAAGCTGCTTTATCTAAAGATTTGTAAGCTGCTTGTAAAAGTTCTTGTGCGTTTTCAGCGTTAGCAACAACAGCGTTTTCAGCTTTTTTCACTGTAGTACGCATTGCAGATTTAGCTTGAGAGTTAGCAGCGTTAGCTTTTGCGTTAACTTTTACGCGTTTAATCGCAGATTTAATGTTTGGCATATCTTTCACCTCCTAAATTAGGTACGAGATGATAACTTCTCATTGATTTCTTGTGTTAATACAACAAAAATCATTTTAACAAACGCTAGGCTAAATTGCAATAGATAAATGCAAAGAATATTTACTTGACAGTTTGAACAAACTATCGATTGAGGTGAACTATATGCAAAATTTAAATTGGCAACGTACGGACTTAATTGACGAATCTGATGAGGTTGTTTTACATCAAACGAGGGAACAGAAAGAAACGTTAGAGCAGTCGAGTGGTATTCAAGTTGAAGATCGAAATGCTGGACGAGTGAAAATTACAGATGTCCAAGTCAATCCTGAGGGTGAACAGCAAATTGGTAAAAAGAAAGGGCAGTATATCACACTGTCCGTACCTACCCTTACGATAGAAGATAAGGATGGTTTTCAACAGCTTGAGGAAGCACTCTTGACGAATTTTAAAAAATTACATGAGTCTATTTCCTGGCAAGATGAAGACAAAATTTTAATCATTGGTTTAGGGAATCGTACAATTACACCTGATGCCATTGGACCTTATTTGATAGATCATTTGCATAGTCTTGAGCAAATTGACGACAAATTTGTGATGTACGCTCCAGGTGTAACTGGACAGACTGGCTATGAAACAGGTGAATTTGTTGCGGCATTGGCAGAACGTATCAAACCAAAACTAATTATCGTAGTCGATGCACTCGCAACAAGAGCAAGTAGTCGTTTATGTAAAACCATTCAGCTTACAGATACGGGCATCCATCCTGGTTCTGGTGTAGGGAATCAGCGCAAGGAAATTTCATTTGAAATGCTTGGCGTCCCTGTGACAGCAATTGGTATCCCAACAGTGGTTGATGCACCCGTTTTAATCGCAGATGCTGTAGAGCTCATGCTACGCTCGATAGCGGCACGTGTAGCGGAACGTGGTAAACCTTCGTCAAAATTATCATTGTCTTCTTGGCAGCCAGATATTAATAAAGAGTTAGATATGTCACTGATAACACCGATTTTTGGGGAATGGGCAACATGGTCAAAGGAGGAGCGGCAGCAGTTGTTTGAAGAAACATTTGCGGCCTCCCATTCACAGCTGATGGTCACGCCAAAGGAAGCTGATTATTGGATTGATAAGTATGCAACACTCATTTCGTCTATGCTAATGAAATGGGCAGGCGATCTATAATTTCATCGTTCTAAAAGACACATCCCCTCCATACGATAAGGGGAGGAGGGTGTGACTTTGCTAAAAAAACTACAATGGTCAACTGGTCTATTATTGTTCTTCTTCGTATTACCTGTCATTGCTGGGCAACTTCCGTTCAATAAGCAAGCATCGACTCCGTTAAAGCAACCAGAGGATAAACAAGTCGTGTTTGCCGCTACTAATTTAGCTGAACAAAGTGCGCTAGAGCAGACGAAAGATCCTGATCCATTTAAAGTCTTGTTATTATTCACGCATTCACATGAAGCCTATCAACCGATGGTGAAGGCTGTCAGCGGGAAAGTAGCCGTTTATGACGAGAAAACAAATATCTATAATTTACAAGATGTTGTTTCCAAGCACTTTAGCATGAACGGTATCCAAACTGATATTTTAGATGTGGATGTCATGAAGGAAATGAAACTTGAGGGGAAAGGTTTTGCTGATGCTTACAACTCTGTACGTCCACATTTAGCGAAACGATTACAAGAACAGTCCTATGATTTAGTCATTGATTTGCATCGAGATTCTGCTAAAAAAGATGCGACAACGATTACACACAACAATGAGAACTATGCACGTATTGCCATTGTCGTTGGTGCAGAACATAAAAATTATCGTTGGAATACTGCTTATGCGGAAAGCTTGTCTGCTGCGATGAATGAGATTGTGCCAAAGGTTTCTAGAGGTGTTATATCTAAAAGTGGTGATAATGTAGATGGTCGCTACAATCAAGATTTAGCAAAGGAAATGATGATAATCGAACTAGGTGGAATTGATAATTCAGAAGAAGAATTAAATCGTACAATTGCCATAATAGGGAAAGCAATCTCAAAAACCTTCATTACTGAGAAAAAAGGTTAAATCTCATCTAGTCTTATTAAAAGCTAGTAGAGATTACTATAATTTTAAAAGGGTAAAAGTTGAGGCTACAGTAGTAAGCCTCCCGAAGTGTCAACAAAGTCGTCAAGAGACGGTTTTGTTGACATTTTTTTAATCTGGTATTTTCACACTCTAATAAAGCTGATATTTCAAGGATTGCCCAAACGCCCAATCAATGAGCATTCGAAATGGTGAAATAAGGAGTTTTATATAAATTACGGTGAATAAACTACTATTAGTAAATTTACCAGAAAAATTTTTTACAAAAACATTTTTTAGCCTTTAATTTGTACATTTCTTGTCTTATAATTTTTGAGTTGGCTCACGGAGTTTTATGAATGAAGCGTTTTAACGGCATATGCAATAGGGCGAAATACGCTTTTGAAGCATCTACCATTTATGGGGATGCTTTTTTTAGATCTATCACAACTATACATATGAAAATGTGCTTTTTAAGATAAACTTATTTATATTTTGGGATGATGAAATTCTTTATAAAGAATTTTTTAGGATGTTTTTTCTAAACTTTTATCCTCCTCTCAAACGTCCTTAATATAAGTGAACGAACTAATGAGAAATAGGGAAAAGGAGACGATGTTTGGCTTCAGACAAATATTTTGCATTATAAATAACGTGGAAATAGAGTTTATAGTTTATTGAAGGAAGGAATAGTATGTTAGGCAAGACATTTAATCATCGTTATATCCCTGGACTAGATGGGATTAGAGCATTAGCAGTACTAGCAGTCATCGCTTACCATTTTGACTTTAATTGGGCCAGTGGTGGGTTCCTAGGAGTTGATATCTTTTTTGTATTATCGGGTTATTTAATAACCTCTACCATTTTACCTTTAAAAGGGAATCGATTGACAGTAAGTTTAGGGAAATTTTGGATTAGTCGGTTTCGACGTTTAGTTCCAGCTGCCTATGTGATGATTATTACATCATTCGTATGGGCGATGCTATTTCATAAGGAACTAATCCATACGTTGCGAGGAGATGCCATATCCTCTATTTTTTATTCAAGTAATTGGTGGTTCATTTTTCATAAACTCTCTTATTTTGATAGTTTTGGTTCCCCTTCACCTTTAAAAAATTTATGGTCTTTAGCCATTGAAGAACAATTTTATCTTCTTTGGCCGATTCTGTTGCTGCTTGGACTCTATGTTTTTAACAAACGAAGTAAATTGGCCATCTTCGTGTTTTTCGGCGCACTATGTTCAGCTGCATTAATGAGCATACTGTATCAGCCAGGCGCTGATCCGAGTCGTATCTATTATGGAACAGATACGCGCTCATTTGAGTTATTAATAGGATGCTGGCTAGCTCTCGTCTGGCCAATGAAAAGACTCTCGTCACAAAAACTAGCTAAGGAGCATGTCACTAAACTAAATAGTATAAGTTTGCTTTCTTTTAGTATTTTTATGTTAAGTATTATTTTTATAGATGAATACCAAGCGTTCTTATATAGAGGCGGTATGTTCCTTTTTTGTTTGAACGCAGCTGTTTTAATAGCATGTGTTTGTCATCCAGTTAGCATTTTAGGGAAGTTACTGTCTTTGAAGCCACTTAGATGGATTGGCTCAAGATCTTATGGCATTTATCTTTGGCATTATCCAATCATGGTGTTGGGTACCCCCGTCCATGAAATTGGTAATCCAGCATTTGGGCGAGTTGCTTTACAGCTAGTTCTTATATTTACCATTGCGGAACTATCCTATCGCTTTATCGAAATGCCTATCCGTAAAGAAGGATTCCGAGCTTATTTTCAAAAATATCTCGTATTTAATAAAAATCAATGGGGTAGCTTTACGTTTGCTAGAAAATTTTCAACAGTGCTTATTCGTCTATGCCTTCTCGTATTTCTCACTGGAATCACGGGTGTAGTTGGAGAGGGGCAACAGGATTCATCAGAGTCCTATCCAACTTCCATTAAAATAAAGGGCGCAGACCAATCTTCAAATCTTAACGAAGATGTGAAGCAACAACAAACATCTGAAAACGACTCTTCACATGTTGCAGATGAAGAAACAGAAACAGGGGGTGTTCAGAACAGAGCACCTGAGCAAGAGGAAAATGAAACAAGCGCTAAACCTGAAAATGAATCTTATAATGGCATATTAGCGATTGGAGATTCTGTAATGATCGATATTGCGACAAGCTTACATAAGGTTTATCCAAACATTACAATCGATGGGAAAATAGGTCGACAAGTTTCTCAAGCTGTCAAGCTGTCACCGAATTATGCTAGTTTCAATCAGCCAAATAATGCAGTTATTATTCAACTAGGCACAAATGGTTACTTTTCAAATGATCAGATGGAGACACTTCTTGGGGCTTTCTCCAATGCCGATATTTATTTAGTGAATACGCGTGTACCACGTTCATGGGAGGGTAAAGTGAATAATGCTTTACTTCAAAAAGCACAAGAGCATGACAATATCACTTTGATTGATTGGCACGCTGCTGCTAGTAATCATCCAGAGTTTTTCGCACCAGACGGTGTCCATTTAGAGCAAAAAGGGATTGACACGTTAACAAATCTTATTCAGCAATCCATAAAAGTTCATGATGCAAGTGAAATAAACTCCTAATAAAATAGCCAGCATACACCATGCGATGGGTGTGGCTGGCTATTTTACATTGCTTGCTATTGTAGAGGAAATGACACGAAATTTAGAGTAATCATTGATTTAACAGCATTTATGCCGTTCTAATGTTGTGGTTTGTATGAAGTTCATAGTATAATTCATTATAGTTTAATTAGGAGTGGAAGAAATGAACCGAGAAGCACGTTTAAAAAGACAAGAGAATATTCGAAATTTCTCTATTATCGCACATATTGACCACGGGAAATCAACGCTTGCAGACCGTATTCTTGAGCAAACGAAATCACTGACTTCCCGTGAAATGAAAGCACAGCTACTCGACTCAATGGATTTAGAGCGTGAGCGAGGCATTACGATTAAATTAAACGCAGTGCAATTAAAATATGAAGCAAAAAATGGCGAAGTGTATACATTTCATTTAATCGACACACCAGGACACGTCGATTTCACATATGAAGTATCACGTAGTTTAGCAGCTTGTGAAGGCGCTATTTTGGTTGTCGATGCAGCGCAAGGCATCGAAGCGCAAACGCTAGCAAACGTTTACTTAGCACTAGATAATGACCTTGAAATTTTACCAGTCATCAATAAAATTGATTTACCAGCAGCAGATCCAGAGCGCGTTCGTCAAGAAGTAGAAGATGTCATCGGTCTAGATGCTTCTGAAGCAGTTTTAGCGTCAGCAAAAGCTGGTATCGGGATTGAGGACATTTTAGAACAGATTGTAGAGAAGGTACCTGCTCCAACAGGTGATCCTGAAGCACCATTACAAGCACTAATTTTTGACTCTGTCTACGATGCATATAAAGGTGTTATTATTTCTATTCGAGTTGTACACGGTACTGTAAAACCGGGCGATAAAATCCGCATGATGGCAACTGGCGCTGAATTTGAAGTCATTGAAGTTGGCGTACATACACCGAAAAGTTCACCACAAGCTGAATTAACAGTAGGTGACGTAGGTTATTTAACAGCATCTATTAAAAATGTAGGGGATACTCGTGTCGGGGATACCGTAACATTTGCAAATCGTCCAGCGGCTGAAGCATTGGCTGGTTACCGTCGCTTAAATCCAATGGTATATTGCGGTTTATATCCTATTGACACAGCGAAATATAATGACTTACGTGATGCATTAGAAAAATTAGAGTTAAATGACTCTGCGCTTCAATATGAGCCTGAAACATCACAAGCACTTGGCTTCGGTTTCCGCTGTGGATTCTTAGGACTTCTACACATGGAAATTATTCAGGAACGTATCGAGCGTGAATTCAATATTGACCTAATTACAACGGCACCATCTGTAATTTACGATGTGCATATGACAGATGGCTCGTCAGTGAAGGTCGATAACCCGTCAATGATGCCAGATCCACAAAAAATTGACCGCGTAGAAGAACCATATGTCAAAGCGACGATTATGGTGCCAAATGATTATGTTGGGGCTGTTATGGAGCTTTGCCAAATCAAACGTGGTAATTTCATGACAATGGATTATATTGATACTACACGTGTTAGCATTATTTATGAAATGCCACTATCAGAAATTGTCTATGATTTCTTCGATTACCTAAAATCGAACACAAAAGGTTATGCATCGTTTGACTATGAGTTAATTGGTTACAAACCATCGAAACTTGTAAAAATGGATATCCTTCTTAATAGTGAACAAGTCGATGCACTTAGCTTCATCGTTCACCGTGACTTTGCTTACGAGCGTGGTAAAGTGATCGTAGAAAAACTAAAAGAATTAATCCCGCGTCAACAATTCGAAGTACCAATTCAAGCAGCAATTGGTCAAAAAATTGTAGCACGTTCAACAATTAAATCAATGGGTAAAAACGTACTTGCAAAATGTTACGGTGGTGACATTTCGCGTAAACGTAAATTACTTGAAAAACAAAAAGCGGGTAAGAAACGTATGAAACAAGTAGGTTCGGTCGAAGTACCACAAGAAGCATTCATGGCTGTTCTGAAAATGGATGATACGAAGTAACGTTGATAAAACAACGTTTATAGGGGTTTTAAATAAGTGTTTTTATATCAGTTGGGTGGAGATTGCCACCGATTTGCCACCGCTTTTAAATTGTGCTAGCAATTTTATAAATCTTTCGCGATGGAATCAAAAATATCGGCAGCATCTCTTGCCATCTTCTGAGGTAAATGGACATAGCGGTCTTCAGTAATTGCTGATCTGCTGTGTCCTAATCTTTTTTGGACTGTTTTAATATGTGTACCATTCTCTATTAATGTTGTTGCATGTGTGTGACGTAAGGAATGCTAGTTAAAACGAATGTTTAATTTTTCACTAATTTTTCTAGTATTATATTTGACTGGATTATTAATGAGCATAAGCTGTCAAAATACTAAATTATTTTTAATGCCTTCCACAGATAACTTGTGGAGGGCTTTTATTATGCAAAAAAGGAAGTGTTGTAATGGAAAAATGGATTGCAGCAGTAAGTGAATTAATTGGCACAATCGTCTTATTCTGTGGACGGCTTAGGAATGGCCGTAACGGTTTTAATCGGATTTATGGCGATTGACTACTTTACAGGAATTATGGGCGGTATCGTGAATCGAAACTTAAACAGTCGTGTCGGATTCAACGGTATCATTCGTAAAATTTATTACGTAATGCTAGTCGGTTCAGTGTATTTACTGGCATTAGTGATTCCAGGTATCGAGTACGCAGGTGATGGTGCAGCCATTGCTTTTTGTGTACTCGATTTTATTTCTATCACAGAAAACGGTACAAAGATGGGCTTGCCTACATCGAGCCTCATTAAAATATTTTATCAATTGTAAAGGATAAAACAGGGGAGGGAGAAGCTAAATGACAAGCGTAACAACATGCTGAGACTTAATCGAACTATTACCAGTTGCACAATTAGCCTGTCGATTGCTAATCCAAGAGCGCTACAACAGGTATTAAGCACATCTTTATTACTGAAACATACCCGTAGCCAAGCAAGGTAAAATTACCTTTATGCACAGGGGCGCACTCGACCAGGGCAAATAGTTACTTGGACATTAAATAGCAATCATAAGTCACGTCTAGCATGGGATATTGCTGTTGGACCTCCACAATCTTTATATGATGTGACTACATTAGGGGCTATTGCACGGAAGCCAGGTATTACTTGGGGCGGCGCTTGGGTTGGCAGTATTGACCTACCTCATTTTGAAGTTAAAACTAATTGGATTATACCAAAGGGTTATAAGTTAGAAGGACAAGTAATTGTACCAAGCAACAGTAAATATAAAGTTCAATTAATTGAGGGAGACAAAAAGGAGGAATTTAAAGTGACTCAAACATGGAATCTAGGTTCGCCAGCATTACAGGAAGGAGTAGAGAAATATTATTAAATGGAGTGTTGATAAGAAACATATACAAGCACAGCATTTAACAGCACTGCAAAACAAAGAACTTTCTACAGATTATGTGCTAGGTTTAGTAGCAACCGTGATTGATCGCAGTGGTTTGCTTAAATAAAGACATCTTAAAAATGGTATTATAATGATAGATTGGTAAATTGTTAGTAAAGTTAAATATGAAATCGAGAAAGGAGGTATTATAAATGGAAATTAGAAAGCCGAACAACACAGAACTAGAAGAAATTATAGCTCTTTCACCACAAGCTTTATTTGATGGTACACTGGGCGGAGTAAGAGCAACAAATGAAAAGGTTCTAAACCTTATAGAACCTCTTCTAAAAAAAGGGTGCTATTATTTGATAGCAACAGACAATAATGAGTTAATAGGATGGATCCTGATTGGGGCAAATAAAGACCAGTTTACGGACCAATTAAACGGGTTTATTTATGAGCTATTTGTAAAAGAGGAATTTAGAGGTAAAGGTATTTCGAAGAAATTAATGAACGTTGCCATTGAACAATTGAGACAGGAAGGGTATTCTGAAGCTAGGCTTAGTGCTTACGTAGGGAATAACGCTATTAAGCTCTATGAAAAAATGGGATTTAGTTTAAGAACAGTAACTATGAAATTACAGTTATAAAAGTAGTTTTACTTATTTAAAACTAAAAGTGACAAATGACCAGGTACTCAATTAATTTTGAGCCTGGGCTTTTTTTATTTCCATTAGTTTTCACTTGCTAAAATTCAAAAGTTGTCGACTTATAATAAAGATTGATAATATTTAATAGTTGTTATTTTTTAATAAAAATTTTTAATAAAAACTTTTAATTTTGTCTTAGAAAGGGGCACAATTTTTGAATACAAAGTTATTAATAGTAGAAGGTCTTCCGGGTTTTGGAAAGTCCACTGCGGCAAATTTACTCTATGATATACTGATTGAAAAAAATAAAAACGTTGAATTATTTCTAGAAGGGGATTTAGATCACCCTGCTGATTATGAAGGGGTATCATGTTTTAATAAAAATGAGTTCGAAAGTTTGTTAGCAAATAGTGGAGATTTTAAAGATGTTATTAACAATAGAGTTACGAAAAGAGGTGAAAATTACTTATTACCATATCTAAAATTAATCAAAAATGAATCTGAATTAGAGTTATCTGACAACTTATTAAATACCATTTTCGAAAAAGATATTTATAATTTGTCACTAGATAAAAACATTGAATTAATCACCCAAAAATGGGCGGAATTCGCAGAAAAAGCTATTAACGAAAATAAAATATATATTTTTGAATGTTGTTTCATACAGAATCCAGTAACAATCGGAATGGTTAAATATGGTGAGCAAAAAGAGAAAGTTATAAATTATGTTATTACTTTAGCGAAAATCATAGAAAAATTAAATCCAGTTTTGTTTTATATAGAACAAGACAATTTGGAATTCTCATTCAAAAGGGCATATAAAGAAAGGTCAAAAGAATGGTCTACTGGATTTATTGAGTATTATACAAATCAAGGGTATGGGAAAATGAAAGAGTATAATGGTGTAGAAGGAACAATTAAAGTGTTAGAAGCAAGAAGAGCAATTGAAAGAGAAATATATGATATGTTAAAAATAAAAAAGGTAAAAATCAACAATTCACATTATGAAACCACCAAATATAAGTCAATGATAATTGAAAAATTGAATCTATTTGAAGTTCTAGATTAAGGATTGTCATTTTATTTAGTGAAATGCTCTGCTTATATTATAGTGTGTTTTTGCTCGATAAAAATTAAACAACTTAATTATTCATCTAAAACAGCATATGAAAGCCTAAAATTGAATGTATATAATAAGACAATTTTGGGCTTTTTTCATTCATGAGTAGCATCTAAAAAGGGCTCAAAATCATATTGATATCCTTCCTATTAGGTAGACAGATTAAAGAATAAAAATCTGTTATCTAAGGTGATTCACTTGCCTTTTTGCTTATTATTTAATTGTTTCTTGGAATGTTTTTCGACCTGGATTTATTTTATTTACGTGAACATTTATGTTACTAATCGAATCTTTAGTTAAAGGCACTTTACCATCCTTCTCTAACTTTTTCCATTTTTTTACATTGTATCGATATAGGTATTCAGATAAACGGTAAATATCAGTATCTATTTTCAACCCCTCTTCATAGGTTTTTTTTATTTCTTCTTTAACTTTCTTAATGATTCCTTTCCTTATTTCATCTGATGTGACTTTACCTTTGAAACCATTAATAGTAGCGTCAACTATAACATCTATTTCAAATTGTACTTCATTATCTTTAACAATTGGTTTAACCTCAAGTTTATGTTTTTCTAGATCTACGGTTAAATAATCTTTTTCACTACTGTCTAATGTAATAGTTAGATCTCCGCGACTTGTTTGTTGTTGCATCCATTGAGTACCTCTTGTTGCATCACCCTTTATTATTCCCTTAAATCCATCTTTTGAAAGTATACCAATACCTTCTAAGTGAGTTTCCGGTGAGGATTCTTCTTCTGAATCTCTCCAATTTTTGTTTATTGAAATTAGAGGTAACTTAACTTCATGACTTGGTTCATTTAAATCAAGAATTAAATTACGAAAATTAACAGGTTCAACAGACGCTTCAAACGAACTGGTGGTTAATGGACTACTTAGTTTTGAGCTCGTTATTGATTTATCTAATATTGGAGTTACTAAAAGAATCTCTTCTAGCGGTTCTTGTGTACATTGTACATAGATCTGATATCTTGTTTCTCTAAAACGTATAAAACTATCGAAAATGGATATTACATGTTCACTTTTCAAAGCTTCTTCTGAAAGTATTAAGTAAGACATGTGCCCCCAAAATACTTCTAAATCAATGGAGTCATATAATTTATAAATGGCTTCTTCCATGGTCTTTCCTTTAGCATGTCCAATTTCTGCTTTTGGTCCTGGGGGACTAGCTGTTTCAGATTTTGCAACATTAGCGTAATTAATTAATTGCAAATATACTTCGTACTGATTATCTTTAATATCTATACCGACTCCATGGACATAATACATTCTTTGGGGTTCAGAGACATCCCAACATCCAGAAAGTAACAGTATTAATGTTAGACTTGCTAAGAAGATAATTTTTTTCTTCATTTTTTTACTCCTTCTTTTAGAAGTTCGAGTTTACTCTTGAGACTCCTTTTAGTTTAGACAAAAAAGGAGATGGTTATAAGAAAAGAGTTATTTAAATAGGGAAGATTAAAAGTAAATAATCTTATGCATATAGAGGGAGCGTTTTTATGCATGAAAAAAGCCACTCGTGAGTGACTAAAATTACTTCATTTCTCCATTCACACTAAAATATAATCGCTCGAAGAAGATAACGAACTAGCTCGATTACGCAAAGAAAACCAACGTTTACTGATGGAGAATGATATTTTAAAGCAAGCAGCGCTGAACATGGGACGATAACAGATGTGATTCGAAATAACGCTCACAAATATTCAGTATCAGCAAATATTTTCTGTGACGAAAGCGAAGCGACAGTCACAATGTGTGTCGTCCTTGATATTCCGAAAATTACGTAATGTATGCTTATTTGTCGACCTTTTCAATCGTGAAATTATTTGCCATAGTGCTGGTGCAAATAAGACAGCAGAGCTGGTTTATCAAGCGCTAGTAAGTTTTAGAGGTAACTTGAACGACATTCAAATGTTTCATACAGACCGAGGAAAAGAGTTTGATAATAAGCTCCTTTCAAAAGCCCTAGAAACATTAATTTCAACTCAACTGGATGCTTACTTCGAACCATAAAAAAAACTCCCCTTAGATAACAGATTTTTGTTTTTTAATCTGTATACCTAATGGGAGAAAATCATAATATGATCCTGGTCTATTAGATGTATTTATTATTCTTTATCGTTAATAGATTTGTATTCAGCTATTAATTTTCTGTTACTCTCTCTAAGAGATTCTCTAAGTGACGACTCTATAGTTTCTTGCATTTCTAATGCGATTTTAAGTAGTACAAATGCTATGAAAAAAGCAGCAAATAATACAAAATAAGCAGTTGCTTGGGTGCCATTTATTATGTAATTATAAGCATCTCCACCGACCCATGCATTACTAGAGTCACGGTCAAAAGATTCAGGGTTCGAGTAGAAAACCAATCTATAAAAGCCAATACAGAAAAAAATAATACTAAGTACGAGTGATGTAATTGAGAGACCTTTCAATATAAATTCTCCTTTCTATGTATATAATAAATATATCAATAATACCTATTGTTGTCATCAAAGAATAAATTTGTATATTTTATAATTTTGTGATGGTTACAATAACAATTTTTATGAAAAATAATAAATGGAAATTAACAAACAAGTTAGGTGCTGCACAGGCCTACGTTATCGCCTAGTGATATACAGACAATCGAAAAATATTGGATTAAGCTGGAGCAATTCTATTGTTTCAGAAAATGTTTTTATGCCAGGGTTAACCTTATTTACATGGATATTTTTATTACCGCGTCAGAATATAACCTTTTCAATCGTTGACTCATGCACTTCTCTTAAAGCTCTATGTTATTTCGATAAACCTCGATTACAAGCTATTCACTCCTGCTTGTTTCGCTTCATTCGAACAAACTCTTTAAATCGTTCGATTTCCAGCAATTCATCATTTGTCCAGCTGGGCTTCCTTCGTTGTTTTAGCTTTTTCTTCGTCATATGCAACAAGTAGAAAGGGTGCTCTTGTACGGAGAAAAGCAAAAGAAAGGGGCTAATCCCATAATCATTATTCAATGACTGTTAGGATAACCCCAAAATTCTTTACTAATTAATGTTGTGGAAGATAATCGTGGCCGTTTATTGTTAGTTTAGAAGCAGAGATGAGAATTTCTTTATTTGCTTCAAAATATGGATCTAAAATATTGTAATATGCTTCCCATTTTTCTACGGCTTTTTCATCTTCACCTTTTTTCTCAAGGGCTAGAGCTTCTTCATAAAGCTGTTTTAACTGTTTGCTATCTGCTTCACTGATTTTGAATTCTAAGTCAGACATGTATTCTTCAAAAGATAGGGGTACATAGTATGAGCTAATCATTTCATGGAAATCATTCCATAGTTTTTCAGACAACTCATCATTGCTATCTTTATCTGCTTTTTGAGCCTCTTCATAGATTGTTTTTAGTTTTGCTAAGTCTTCTTTTGTGATATCTAATTCCATACCTGTCATATATTCTTCAAAGGTTTGTGGTGGGTAGAGCTCATCCATATATGGTTGAATGATTTCATAAAATGCATCAAGTTTTTCTAGCGCTTTTTCTTCTTGCCCATCTTTTTCAAGTTTTACCCATTCTTCATAAATCACTTTTAACTGTTCTTTATCTTTTTCTTTAATCACTATATTATTTTCACTAAATCCGAACTCTTCTAAATACACTTCAAAGGATTCAGGTTGCCAATTAGCTAATACATAAGGTTTTGTAATTTTCTCCATTTCAAGATAGATTTTTTCTACTTCGTCGTATTTCTCTTCTTTGTCTAACTTCTTCATCTCATTAAACAGAGCTTCTAATTTTGTTAGTTCCTCTTTAGTTATCTCTTTCGGTAAGTCTTTTTTATATACTTCAAATGTGAAGAATTCTGAATAATCTTCAACTACGCTACCTTCTACAGTAATTTCCTGTCCTTCAATAAAGTTCATTTTTTCTAATTGTTCGTCTGAAAATTTATGGAAACCGATATAATAATTTTTACCGTCATTTCCCTTGATTGTTATTGAATCTCCTTCAATGTATTTAATCGTTCCTTTAATTTGTTGTTCAATTTGAATAGTCACATCATTTGTTGTTACTGCTGATGTCGCCCCAGCTTGAAGTGGCGTGTAGACAGCCATGCCTAATGTTAGTACTGAAGCAATCATCCAAGTTTTTTTAATCGGTTTTTTCATATCTATTTCTCCTTTTGTTTTAAAATGTTACCAATAATTAGACGTTCTTCCATTTATAAAAGTTCACGAATTTAGAAAAAACTTTTTTGAAAATGAAAGAGGAGTGAGGGGGGTTATGGGTGGCCAATTATAATGAAACTTCGATTGTAGTTGAAGTATTTACTGCCATCACATCTGAAAAACAAATGCAGGCAAAATGAAAAGGATTAAACCCCTGTACAATACCGAACTCAATCCTTCAGAGTTGCCTAACTTAACAGATATTTAGTTTTTTTGTACACTTCATTAAGCGTTTGTTTCTAAGGTTTTTAATTAAATCCTCGATTAAAACACCGTTTATTTTTTAGCCACTTATATTACAATTATCGATTTCTACGATAGAATAGAAGTATAATTTTAGGTAATTAAAAGACTATAAGGGTGGTTGAAAACCTTGAAGAATACGCATCAAAAAATAGATGCTGTTATAGAAAAGATGCAAGCGGCTGTGGAGAAGATGCGGGTACAAGATCCACAATTTTACGCCAAGTATCCGATGCATCTTATGACCGATGCAGAAGAGCGAGCTTTACGTAACGTTTCTGAAAAATGGCGATTGCCTGGTGAATACTTGCACTTTCTGAAGCACTATGTACCTGAATCGGTGACTTGGAGTACGGATGAATATATTAATCTTAACATTTATGGTGCCAAAGACGTATCTCAAGGTCAATGGGGATACAACTATAATCCGGTTACGAATGAAGACATTTTGGATTGGCCGAACAACTATCTGGTCATTGCTACGGATGAAGGCGACCCTTATTGCATTGATTTGACCAGAGGGGACACGGTCATTTATACCGCGGAGCACGGAATGGGCACTTGGGATTTTTCCATTGCCTATGACAATCTGGTTGAGTTTCTTCAGAGTGTTTTATTACCATGTGGTGCCGAGGATTGGGAGGTAGGCGAAGATGTACAGTACGATTACTATAAAGTATTTATTACAGGTGAAGGCCGCGATAAAATAAAAACACTCATGTTCATCAAAAAAACGTTGTCCTGTGATTATTCGCAAGCAAAATCCTATTTGGAGAAGGTGCCATTACTAGTGTATAAGGGGATTGACCTGGGTGCTGTGAAAATCGAGACTCAACTGAAATGTATCAGTGCAGAATATGAAATACTTAAAATTGGTATGGATGAATTTTTGATAGATGGAACTCCTATCATAGAAACCAGTAATGAAGGAGCTCTTACCGAAAGGAAAAGTACTACAACCAAATTGGTCGATTTCAGTAATGGATAAATATTGGAGTTAGCATAATACACTGTAGATAGGCTACTCCAATGATGTGACTTATCTAGCAATCAGTTGGGCATGTAACCGGTATTGAACCGAGGACATGCCTTTTAATGTTGCCTTAACTCATTAAGAACTACCTAATTTAATTTTTCGTTCTCTGGTTCCATGTGAATTAGAATATGGGATTTATTAAAATGATGTTGAATCTTATTCTCTATACGGTCACAGAGTTCATGAACAGTCTTTATATCCTTATTTGAGGCTACAACTAAGTGAAAATCAATATACTCCTCAGCACCTGAGCGTCGTGTGCGAAAATCGTGATATTCAATATACTCTTCTTTATATAATTCAATAATTTGTATGATTTTTTTCTCCTCATCAGCAGACAACCTTGCGTCCAATAATGGGGGGAATGCTTCTTTCATTAATTTAAAAGCTTCAACCATTATAAAACATGCTAAAACAATGCCGATGATTGGATCTAAGATATACCATCCTGTTAAATGAACGATTAATAAACTAAAAGCGACTCCCAGCGAAGTATAGACATCTGTTAGTAAGTGAAGCGCATTGGATTTCATGGCTACTGAATTGGTTCTTTTAGCAGTTCTGTAGACAATTCTTGAAACAAAAATATTTACGATGGCACCAAATAACATGACAAGAATTCCTAAGAGCGGGAGTTTTATTGGAGAGGGGGCAATAATCTTATGAATGCATTCATAAATAATCCAAATGCCAGCCACAAAAATTAAAAGTGTTTCGATTGTTCCTGAAATATTTTCAACTTTCCCATGTCCATATGGGTGTTCTCTATCCGCCGGTTTATTAGAAATTCGAACGGAGAAAAATGTGATTAACGAGGCCATAAGATCCAAAAATGAATGAATAGCTTCAGACAAAATAGCAACCGAACCTGTAATAAGTCCAACAATAATTTTAAGTATCACTACAAGTGAATTGCTTACAACTGATAAAAAAGCAACCTTTGAAGAATTCATAATAATTCACTCCCTAAAAAATCTAAACTTATGATAACAGGTCAATATCGTGTAGGTCTATGGCAACGTTTTTGCCTGCTCGCTAGTAAATTAGGGACGAGAAAAAGAGTTGCACTAAGCAAAAATAAAAACCACTTGGAGAGTGGTTTCTAGCTTAGATTACTATTATTTGTTTGTATTATAGTTAGATATTCTAATGAAATGATTGGATAGAAAGGCGAGAGAGAATTAATGAATGAAAAAGCCAATTATACAACCGAAGTTCTTTGGGTATTAGGGATTGAGCCATACGCAGAATTGCTGAAAAAAACTATGGACATATAACGTAGGAAGGGTAGAACTTTGCATAAATTTGTATTGCCCACTTATTGGACAACATGTGCCTCAAACTACAAAAAACTAATTTTGAAGTTAATTTACAATAATGCATAAAAATTTAATGCGAACATAGTTAACCCTGCACATCATAACTTGAGAAGGGCTTTAAATTGTATGTAAAATGTTTACCTTAGGTAACATTGGTGCAAGTCTAAAACAATTCACAGTAGAATGACCTATAAAGGCAGTGCGATTTGCGTGCCTTGCATTAATCATCGTAACGTTTTTTTTATTTGTTTTAATTCAGATATTAAATAGTCTATTTGCTTTTGCATGCTTTCTGACTGTTTAGTTTGGTTATCTGAGCCATCAGAGTTCTGATTGTTTGCTTTTTGTAACGCCTCTAAGGCAAGACCTGCAGCAATTGCTTGTAAACCATCTCCTAGTGTTGAGATGGATGCTCCGATATAAGCGAGTTTAGCAGCGTAAATTTCTAGTGAATCAGTAGATTGGTTTACATTGTTTCGATTGTTATTCATGGTCATCTCCTCCAGCATAAATGATCTTAATTGCATCATATGCGTTTACTGTTGAAATGGAGAATAAAAAGATTCGTTATTTAACGTTGATCAATAAGAACGGGATGCTTTAATGCTGCATTAAAAAGAGCGCAAAAGTTTGCGCTCTCTTATACTAACGACGATGCTCCACAAGATCAATTGCACCTAATACTATGTGGGCCAAGCCAAATCCGAAAATGGTGTTGGCAAACATTTTGTTAGAACCATGCTTCTGTTTCAAAATATACCCAGTGGCAGTAACAGCTGAACCTAGTACAGTTGGGATTAAACCTTCACGAATATTCATAAAAATCCCTCCATCGTAGTTTAGTATGTGGTGAAATATCACCAAACTTAATTTGGCCTGACAAATAAAAAATATACAATGCTGTGAAAATGTGAAATTCATACCGTATAGGAACTTGAAAAAACTTTATAAGACATTTCTAAATATGACAAGCAAAGTGAGAGTAGTTTGATAAAAATACATCTTAAGTGTAGCTGGGTACATAATTTAAGGATTTCTTCTTTTCAGCATCGTAACGAGCAAGCCAAATATACCTATTCCCAGTAAAGAGCCAGCAGCAAATGACCATGAAAAAGAATCAAACAGGAAGTATACAATAAGAAGTGTTAACACATAGCCTAAAGAAAAACTCAATAAATATATTTTTATGTCCATTTCGTCACTCCATTTTTTATGCATCCTTTTAAATTTGCGTTCAGTTCAATTTTGAGAGTTCCTAGCAAAATGCTTTGATGCAATAGAAATCAACACTTTTGAATAATAGTATAGTTCAAAAGAATTGGAAAATACAAGCAATTTATGCGTCTGCAACGTATTTCACATGCAAATGAAGGTATAGAAGTGCTACCATTACAGCCTCATCAAATGCGAAATGATTCAAATCAAGATGTAGAATTTTTGGTAATTTCTCAACCCAATAGTAAAGGTGATTGTGTGCCACTATAGAGTGAAATATTCGCACGCCTATACGTTCATACAAATTAATTTTTTCTTCATTCTTTCGCATGAGGCACTAATGGGAATTGCTCAGTATAGTAGTAGATATATACGGCAAAGGAGATTAGTTGATGAAAATTACCAAGGTGAAGTTATACGCATATGATTTACCCAAACTAAAAGAATTTTATTGTGAAAAATTAGGTTTGGCATTGCTAACGAGCAATGATAGTTTTTTTGAAATAGCAGTCGGCGAAAGCATGATTACTTTTGAAAGGATATCTACTTCCGTCAACAAGCAATA
The DNA here is from genome assembly GCF_049058285.1 of Lysinibacillus sp. UGB7. NCBI lineage: Bacteria > Bacillati > Bacillota > Bacilli > Caryophanales > Bacillaceae > Lysinibacillus > Lysinibacillus sp. UGB7. The sequence goes on along the minus strand of NZ_JBMGUV010000004.1, from coordinate 39,201 downwards.
TCATTTTGCATTTAATATTCCTAGCAATTTATTTGTGCAAGCAAAGAATTGGGTAAAGGGACGAGTTGACATATTGCAATTAGATCAACAGGATGAAGTATACTTTGAAAGAATAAAAGCACATTCCTTTTATTTTTATGATCCAGAGGAAAATGTGGTAGAGCTTATTGCAAGAAGTGAAGTAAACCCTCATTCTGATACAGATGCATTTTTGCCAGCACATTTACTCAATATAGGTGAAATAAATTTAACAACGGATTCTATACATGAAGTTGCAACTTATTTAATAGAACATGGCATCCTACCTTGCTATGGAGAAGAAGTTCATATAGATGCACTTACCTTTATGGGGAATTATGAGGATGGCACCAATATTTTGTTAGGTCCCAGTAAACGGAATTGGTATTTTTCAAATAAAGATGCAATCGTCAGTCCAATTTCTATTGAATTGAATCACACATTGCAACTAAACATGAAAAAAGATGGGGAATTTATGATAGTAAAATTATAATTAAACAATGTCGTCTCTTTCATCGTCTAGTCTTAGTTATTTCAGCAAATTTCCCTATAATCGGTATTGGCGCATTGCAAGCAAGGGAACATAAAAGGGGTCCACTTATTTTGTGCGAAAGGCAAACAACCATTTTATCAACAGCTTGGTTTGGCAAAGCGTGATCCAGATGCACTAGGGAGGATGGTTTTTATGATTAAAATACAAACATGACTTAAATATAGATAGTTTATAAAAAAGGGGTTAAAGCGTTTTGAAGGCAGTAAAATGGCAAGAAACTTTTCAACAGCTTATAACACTTGTAAAAGAACAGAAATTAAGGATGCTGAAGATGGATGCTCAATATGATTTACTAAACATTCAAAAGGCTATAGGTGTACTTGAATCTGCTAAAACAACCAAGGGAAAAATATTTTTGACGAGCTATTAAGTACTGTAGAAAAACGAAGGGAGTAACAATCTCCCCTCACTTTTAAATTTAAAATAAATCGGTCGATAAATAGCGTAGTCCTGTATCGGGGAGGATAGCAACAATACGTTTCCCTTTGTTTTCAGGGCGTTTAGCAAGTAATGTAGCAGCATATAAAGCAGCACCAGAGGACGTGCCAACTAAAATACCATCTGTTTTCGCAACAAATCTTGCTGCCTCGTAAGCTTGTGCAGTTTCTATTTCAAGCACTTCATCGATAATTTCCAGATGAACATTTGAAGGAACGCGTGCTGCATCAGCATCAGAAAAGCGATGGACACCTGTGATTTCCGCGATATCAGGATTATCAACTGTAGCGATAGAATTAACAGCCGGCTCTACACCAATAATTTGAATGGCTGGATTTTTGGATTTTAAGAAAGCACCTGCACCACTAATCGTGCCGCCTGTACCGATAGAAGCAACAAAAATATCAATTTGCCCAGCTGTATCTTCCCAAATTTCTGGTCCAGTTGTTAGTTTGTGAATGTTTGGATTGACATCATTGTCCAGTTGATTGAGAAAAACAACATTTTCTTCCTGCTCCACAACGGTTTCCCTAAATACTTTAATGGTTTCAACAAAATCACCTTCAGTTTCTTCAAATGCTGCTACCATTTCTGGTACGTCCGAAAATGGTACAACCTCCGTACCATATGCTTTTACAACTTTAGTGCGTTCTTCGCTTACACCATCCTGCATATAAATGCGCAATTTATAGCCCTTTGCAGCTGCAAATGCTGCTAACCCAATTCCTGTATTGCCACTTGTCGTCTCAATAATTGTTGTGTCTTTCGTTAACAGACCACGTGCTTCTGCATCCTCAATCATCGCTTTTGCAATACGATCCTTCACACTATTTGCAGGATTAAAGTACTCCAGTTTTACGATGATTTCTGCCTCTAGCTGTTGTTCTTTATTGTATTGATTAAGCGCTAATAGTGGCGTATGTCCCACTAATTCTGTAATGGATTGCTTAATTTTATTGGCAACAATTTGACTCATCCAACCATCCCCTTTCAATTAACCCACTTATCATACCTACATAGTAAGATTTAAAGGTATCTTATCATTACAAATTTGTCTGAGCAAGGGAATCCATGATAGAAAGAATGATAAGCCTGATAGAAAAAAATTATCGATAACAATGAGCACTTTTGACTGTCACCAGTTGTAAAGTTTTTGTTATGCTTTGTGCACTAGAGGACGGAGAGAATGAGTATTAGTCAAACACAAAAATAATTAGTCAATTCATCATAATTATCTTTACTCTGGTAATTTTATGAAAGCCTACAGATGAGTTATGATGGGAGTAGTTGAAGTGTTTGTGGAGGATGAAACAAATGAAGGAGACAATTGCTGCAATAACTACCATAGCAGATGCCAAAATTAAAATGATGAAGCAAAGACCCATCAATTATTTAATGCAAGCCATGTTCGGTGGGCACATTATCGGCTTTGGTATTTTACTTATCGTAACAATCGGAGGCATATTCGATCCATTGGGTGTGCCAAGCATGAAAGTTGTGCAGGGGCTCGCATTTGGTGTGGCACTTAGTATGGTCATGATGGCTGGTGCAAATTTGTTTACGGGTGACAATTTAGTATTGACGATTAGTACGTTAGAAAAAAAGTCAACGCCGTTAGAAATGATAAGTATTTGGATTTTTAGTTATCTAGGTAATTTTTTCGGTTCGCTGTTCGCCGCTCGCCGCTGCTTTGTTCTTTTATGCAGGATTTGCCATTGGAGATACGGCTGCTTATATCGAGAAGATGGCAACAGCCAAGATGACTGCAGGATTTGTGGCGCTTTTATGCCGCGGTATTTTATGTAATCTGCTTGTATGTTTGGCAGTATGGTGCAACTATAAATTAAAAACAGAAATCGCAAAATTAGCAATGATTTTTAGCTGTATTTTCCCCTTTATTACGTCGGGATTTGAACACAGCGTCACCAACATGACACTCTTTGGCCTTGCGCTTATGATGCCACATGGTGACCATGTATCTATATGTGGCGCCGTAGCTAATTTAATCCCGGTAACGATTGGCAATATCTTTGGTGGTGCCATTATTGGCCTTGTGTATTGGCTAAACACAAGGGAAAAATCGTTGAATAGCTAATGGGGAGGGGGTATGAAACTGCTTACACAATATGTACAGAGGTAAACTTGTAAAAAGTCTCATGTTCTTAGTTGTAAATTATAAGCAAAGATAAATCCAAGCCTATTAAATTCAACCTAAGAATTGTATGTATTTTAGAGAGGGAGTGAATGATTTGGAAAAAATGAATCAGTTAAAACAAGCTATAAAAGAATTGAATGAAGCGGATGCAAAATCGATGCTCTTTTTATTGTTGGTAAATAGTAGTTTGAATGAAGAAAAGTTACAAGATATGAGACAATCTATTTTAAAGTTAGGGGATAAGCCTAAAACGAAGAATGTGCAAACGATGCACTTCGTATTTGGTGAATCGCCAGCTGGGAGTCTAAAAGCTGCTTTTCGTGATTCAGACTATGACAAAACGGAAGATATTATTATGTTGCCAACTAACTTTTCGATTGGTCCACTGAAGGATTTACATAAAGTATCGGGTATTGAGGCCCGTTTTGAATGGTTTCAAGAGCGCTATAACCCTGAAGATGACTGCCTACAACTTTATAAAAATTCAATGTTCGAAGCTGTGGAAAAAATAAAAGATATTCCGCCGCATCAAGATATCATTATATGGACTTGTCAAAATGCCCATGAGCAAACGGGTTTACGGCTAGTTTTGGCTATGTTGGAAAATAAGCTAAATCGCGTATTTGTTATTGATACGTTTTTAGCATTTCATGAAATCTATACGTTGCCACATTTAGTGGAAGATAACTATCCAAGATCATCTGGTGAAGTTTCTTCAGAGAATTTGCTATGCTTTTACGAGCAGTATGAATTACGGCCATTACAGCAGGAGAAACGACAGATATTATGTACGGAAGGCTTGCGAATGCTTGCGGATGATGACTATTTAATTCGGTCATGGGAGCATCATGAGCTATGGCAAAACATAAATGAGGATCGTGATGATGCCTTTATTATTGCATGTGCCAAACGATTGGATAAGGAAGATGGCAACAAGAAATTTCGAAAATCGGCCCGTTTAATTGGGGAGGTAATCGGTCATATGGAACAATATAGAGGGGACGAGTGGATTGAATATCGATTACGCTGTTTAATCGAGCAAGGTGTTTTTATGTATAAGGGGGATATAAAGGCCATGCGATACTATGAAGTAAAATTACAGGATGCTACTTGACAGATTCATTTTTTTAAAGTTTTGACTTCCCTAAAAATCATAGTTAGAATGGGGGAGTAGAGTCTCTTATTTAATGACTCAAGAAAGTTTGCAAAGAAGGAACAATCAATCAATGAATTTAAAGACAGTATAAATAGAGTATCTGATAAATTTTCAAAGAAAGGATGGTCGACTATGACACAAGAAGTCAATCAGAATGCTATACTTCAAGCAATTTTGGAGCTTTCTAAACAAGTACAGGGCATGAAAACAGAAATTCAACAACAACTCGAAACAGTCGAAAATAAGCTTGAGGGAAAACTCGAATTAGTTGAAAAAAGACTAGAGGTAAAAATAGAAGCAGTCGAAAAAAGACTCGAAGAAAAAATCGAATCGGTCGAAAAAAGGCTTGAAGAAAAAATCGAATCAGTTGAAAAACATCTCGGTGCGAAAATTGATGGTGTAGATGCCAAAGTTCGAGTACTTTCACATGAATTACTAGAAACAAAGGCTGATGTATTAATGCTGAAGCAAGTAAAATAAACAGTGTCGTTGGGTACAATTTTCGGATGTAGTGTACATTGACTTTCCAGAGAGCATACTTAGAAATATAGTAAATTTTGTACACAGACGAACTGTGTACTTTTTTTATAGAGATAATAAAGATAAGGAGTGGTAACTTATGATGATGCTTTTGTTTTATTAATACGAGCTTAGCAGGATAAGCTCGTATCGATCCTAGCTATCGATACGAAATACTACATTTCGGAGGTAGCGAATATGGAACAACTATGCTTGGAATTAGAAAATATTGAAGTGACATTTTTCGAGAAAGAAATCTTAGGAATAGATCGTTTAGCAGTACATCAATTTGATCGCATCGGTATTGTGGGCGATAATGGGGTCGGGAAAAGTACCTTAATGAAACTACTAGCAGGGAAGCTTCAACCCACTCGTGGACAAGTAAGACAATATGCCGACTCAGGGTATTTCGAACAAATCGAAGTACCTACAATTACAGAGGTGGATGGGACGTTGCTTAGCAAATTAGCTGTTCCAACACAAACTAACCAATTAAGTGGTGGAGAGCAAACAAGGCTAAAATTAGCACAGCTATTCACACATTACTATGAGGCATTGCTATTAGATGAGCCAACTACACATCTAGAACAAGAAGGTATTGCCTTTTTACTAGACGAACTTAGCTATTATTACGGGGCACTGGTATGTATTAGCCATAATCGAACATTTCTAGATAAGATCGTGACAACGATTTGGGAAGTTGAATCAGGAAAAGTGCGGGTTTACAAGGGCAACTATAGTGAGTATAAACGACAAAAACAACTGGAACGTGAGCAACAAAAACAGGCACATGAGCAATTTATCAAGGAAAAGACTCGACTAGAAAAAGCGGCTCAAGAGAAAATGAAAAAGGCTGAGAAAATAGCGCAGGCTGGTAAGTTGTCGAATAAGGAATCGAAGGCGAAGGCCAATCGTATGTTTGAAACAAAATCGAAAAGTACAAGTCAGAAGGCCGGCTATAAAGCAGCAAAGGCTATTGAAAAGCGCGTAGACAAGTTACAAAAGGTTGAAACTGTCAAAGAGCCGAAGAAAATTGTTTTTAGACAAGTACCTGCTCTAGAATTACACAACAAGTTTCCAATTATGGCACAGCACTTAACACTGCAAGTAGCGAACAAGATGTTGCTATACGATGTCAACTTCCAATTACCTCTTGGTCAAACAATTGCCATCTCGGGTCCTAACGGCAGTGGGAAAAGTACATTACTTGAACATATTGCGAATCATGGAGAGGGTCTAATTATTTCACCGAAGGTTAAAATCGGAATTTTTCATCAAATGAGTTATCGATTAGAACAACAAGAAACAGTCCTGCAATTTTTGAAGAAACGTTCAGACTATGATGAAGGGATGCTCCGTAGTGTTCTTCACTCAATGCAATTTGTAGGATCCGATGTACAAAAAAGTGTTCATGCATTAAGTGGTGGAGAAGCGATTCGTTTGCAACTTTGTCAGTTGTTTTTGGGCAATTATAATTTATTATTATTAGATGAACCTACAAATTTTCTTGATATTCATGCCATCGAAGCTTTGGAACAATTCATCATGTCGTATGAGGGTACGATTATTATTGCATCGCATGATCAAGCTTTCATTAAAAATGTTGTGGATATGCAGTTTCAGCTAACCGCTCAAAAGCTACAACGAGTGTAACCATTAGTGTTACAATAAAAAGTGAGTCCACGGGAAAGAGGAGTGAGAATGATGTTAAAAACTGAAGTTTTCGAACAGCTTAAAAAGGCGATGAAAGAAAAGGATGTATTGGCAAAAGGTGTCCTTACACTTGTAAAATCTGCACTGGATTTAGCTGAGAAGGAAAAGGGCGAACCTTTGACACATGATGAGGAAATTGCCATCATCAATCGTGAAGTGAAGCAAACAAATCAGGCTTTGGAAGGCGCTCAAAATGCTGGTCGAGCAGACTTAATTGAAAAAGAGCAAGCGAAACTCGTATTATTAAAATCATTTCTGCCAAAACAATTAACTGAAGCAGAAATTGCCGAAAAACTAACAGCAGCTGGAGTTATCGCGGGCATGAATATGGGAGAAGCGATGAAAATAGCTAAACCACTGTTAACTGGTCAAGCAGAAGGTGCTGTTATTTCAAAAGTTGTAAAAAGTTTAATCTAACAACGATATAGCTTCACCTTCAGGAAAAGATAAAGTTTTACATTAAAACACAAGGGATAGCCAACGCTACACTAGCGGGCTATCCCTTCTTCGATTCATTGCATTGCTAATTATTAGTTATGATACATTTAATTTATAAGTTTGTAATTGCCAAATAAATGAGGAAATAATAAACTATTAATTAACCACTGGTCAGTTAAAGGAGGAAATCATGTCACCACGAAAGCCATCAGCACATGAATTGACGCAAGAGATGATTGTAGACGAGGCACATAAACAGTTTATCGACAAGGATTTTCATCAGGTGTCTATGCGTAGTATCGCAAAAGAACTTGGTTGTAGTCATGGGGCTATTTACTATCATTTTAAAAATAAAGCAGAATTATTTTATGTCATTATAGGTGGGTATTTTGCGGAATTAAATACAATCTTAGATGAAACTGTAAATAATGGAACTGAGGAACCACAGACAAAACTTTATCATGTATTTGTAGGCTTTATGGAGTTTGGTTTAAACCATCAAAGCCAATATGAATTGATGTTTATGGTGAGAGACGACGAAATCGATGGCTTATCACAAGAAGCTGCTAACCTTAGTTATGAAAAATTTGCGCTGTCAGTTCAAACATTATCTACAAATCAATTACTGGCTTCAGATATTCATTGTGCATTTATTGCTTTACACGGTTTTGTTTCACATTATCGTCATTATGTGAAGAACTATGAGGAAGCGAGAGAAGCAGTAAATCTACATGCTAAATTTCTCGTTAAAGCACTATCATAAGTAATAGAGCTCTAGATTATGAATCTGGAGTTTGCTTTTAGCATTGTTTGACCAGTGGTTAATTAAAGGGGGGAATGTACTGTGAAGAAGGCATTAGTAGTAGGGGCTTCTGGTGGAATGGGCTATGCACTTGTTAATGAGTTAGCTGCGAGAGATATACAGGTTGTAGCTTTTGCTAGGACTAAAGAAAAGTTAGTAGCTCTATTTCAACATCAACCGAATGTGACAATTTATACAGGCGATGTATTTAATGAAGAACAGTTACGCAAGGCTTCACACGGAGTAGATGTTATCTTTCATGCCATTAGCTTTCCATATCAAGAATGGGAAGCTAAGCATATACGCTGTTTAACTATCATCATTAGGGCAGCGCAGGCGCAACAGGCGAAAATTGCACTTGTAGACAATATATATGCCTATGGAAGGCAATCGACCAACATTGTAACAGAGAATGCTAGGAAGAACCCACATACGAAAAAAGGAAAAATTCGCTTAGCCATGGAAAACATGTTAAAGGAGAGCAGTATACCCTCATTAATTGTTCATATGCCTGATTTATATGGCCCAAATGCTGAAAATACAATTCTACATGAAACATTAAAAAGCGTGATAAGAGATAAAAAGGCAAACTATGTTGGGAATATGCAAGTGGCGAGGGAATTCCTTTATACATTTGATGGAGCGAAAGCTATGGTTGAGCTTGCTCTACGTTCTGACACATATCATCAACATTGGCATGTGTCAGCTGTTCACACGATTACTGGAGCACAACTAGTGACGATTTTACGAGATATTACAGGCTATAAAAGGGATGTTCGTACAGTCTCGAAAGCAATGATTAGTATGTTAGCAATCTTTTCTCCGTTTATGAAGGAAATGAAGGAAATGATGTATTTAACAGAAGAACCCGTAATATTGAGTGGAGAAAAATATGAAAAAGCCATTGGGCCGTTACCTCAGACTTCGTATAAGGAAGGTCTGCAAGAGACATTGTTGTGGTTGAAGAAGAGGGAACAACAACACGCAATGGCTTAGAAATTGCAAGCTATAAAGAAATGAAAACAAAATAAAAATGACTTTGGCAGTTGCGCTCAAAGTCATTTTTATTTGTTATAGCTTAAATTTTTGTATAATATTGCGTAAATCTTGTGCCATCTCAGCTAAATTATTCGAAGAGGCAGTAATCTCCTCGATGCTAGCTGACTGCTCCTCTGAAGCGGCAGCAACATTTTGAATATTTCCAGATGCTTGAACGGCTACAACACCAACCTGCTCTACAGAACCAGCAATGCTGCTAACCCCGTTATTTATATTGGAGATGATGTTGTTAACATGATCCATATCTTGGGTAAGCGCTGTAATATGAGAAAAGATTTCTCCAAAGGCTTCCCCAGAAGCATTAAAGGCAGTAGAACTTTCTTCAAGGTTACTACTACTTATTGCCATCGATTTTACCGCTTGAGCAGACTCCTCTTTAATGGTATCAATGCGTGAGCGAATACTATTAGCAGCTTCTAGAGATTGGTCAGCTAGTTTACGTACTTCTTCAGCGACAACAGCAAATCCCTTACCGTGTTCACCAGCACGTGCTGCCTCAATCGATGCATTCAATGCAAGTAAATTCGTTTGGTCTGTAATTTGAGTAATTAATGAAACGATATCACCAATCTCATTTGTGTATGAGCTTAAACGCTCTACAACATCTGAAGTGGCATGAATTGCATCAGATGTAACGTCCATCTTCTGTGTCGCACTTTGAATCGTTGTATTGCCTTTTTCTGCAATAGAGGATGCACTAAATGCCTTAGTCGTTACATCATTGACGCTGGATACAACCTCTGACATCTTTGTAGAGATGGCTGTAATATGATTTTCAACTTCTTCAATAGAAGTAGTTTGCTTTTCTGAGCCAGAAGCGACCTCTTGCATAGAAGATGTAATTTGTTGAATTGACGCGCTTGTTTGCTCCGAGCTAGCAGTTAATTCTTCTGACATTGCCGCTACCTGCTCTGCATTTTCAGCAATCTGATGGATAAGAGAACGTAGATCCTCTGTCATATTTTGAATACCATTTGAAAGCTGTGCAATTTCATTTGCACCACTGATTTGCAGAGGCTGCACAGATAGGTCTCCTTGTGCCACTTTACCAACATAACCAGTCATTTTTTTGATTGGTTTTGTGATGCCAATACTAATGAAATAAGCCACAATTATACCAAATATCACAAAAATAACAGTCATAATAATACATATCCAAAGAGTCTGAGTTTGAAGTTTAGAAATGAATGAGGCATCCATATCTAAACCAAAAAGAATATTAGTATCTTTAAATGGAATAAAGATCGATTTATGGATACCAAATTCATCTTCATAAATATCACTAATTTGAATGTTCCCATTGTCTAAAGCATCATTCATTTTATCATCGAAAACATAATCTGCTTTGTAACTATCTTCATTACTTAAAGCTACAATATGTTCCTTGCCATCTGCACGGGAAAGCACATAGGCATTTTCAATATCATACTTTTTAATTGTTCTATTTAAGTTATCTAATACTTTTTGATATTTTTCTTGACTGCCGTTATCCGCAGCCATTACATCAGTTTTTTCTATATCATCAAAAATCGTGCCAGATACAACCTCTAAGGATGACTCAAATTGCGTAATAACAAAATCATCAATTATTCTATAGGAAACTGCAAATAATACTACGCTAAATATTACGGATATTATAGCGATTGGAATGGTAAAACTTGCAATATATTTGTAGAGTAAAGAACTCTTTAATTTAGTGACTATACTCAATTTGTGAAGCCTCCAATACTTTTACCTTTTTATGTAAGAAAAGAACAATATCATTAATGTGTTCCGTCTCAGTATAAGGAGAAATAGAAAAGAATTTTGCCGCAGCAACCGGAATTTGTTGTTTTGTATCACTAGCGCTAACTGTGCAAACACGCGTTGTATCACCGAAAAATACTTCATCGCGACCTTCTCCTAAAATTTCAAAGAAAGAAGCGTTAATAGCATTTATATATTCAATCTGATCTTGTGTATAACTACCGGCTTGTTCAGAAGCCCAATTAAAGTCTTTAGGGTACAAACGATAGGCTGTTACTGGCCCGATATTTGCCTCATTGACTACCTGTAGCATAGGAACTTTTTCAGCTAATTGCGTACGGAACGCTAAATTTACACGTACATAATTGGCTAATATTTGTTGGTAGCCTTCTTTTCCGAATGCTTGCAAAGCAGCGTAGATTGCAATCGAACTTCCCATTCGAGAACACTCTAATGTATAACCCGTATGATATGAACCATAGCCACGATTCCCTACATAAGGTGTGTCAAAGTCATCGATGTCTAGTAATTGTAAATGTTTACCTTCTTTTATTAAGAATAAGCTTGTTAAATAAGGCGTTTGACCGAGCTTTTGGAAGTCAAAGCACAGGCTATCTGCAATCGCTAAATGCTGCATACGCTCATGAATATGTAGTAAACCTTGTAAGACATCCTCTTCAAAATGTGAAGGGTTTTCTTTGAAATCGTAATCATTGAAAAAGGCATAAAAACCACCTAAAGCTGAATCAGCATGAATATGGATTGATTTTAAGTCGTACTTTTTCTCAAGACTTGTCGTAACTTCTTTGATTGCTTGTACATCATCAATGCCAAATTGGTCAGTAGCACCGGTTGTAGCTACTACATAAACAGGGATGCCACCGTTTTCGATAACCTCTGTCATGCGAGCTTGCAGATCTTGCACATCCATGGAATGATCTTTCCCAGCCTTTACACGAACTAAATGCTTGCTCCCAATACCAACTGCTTCAATTGATTTTAATAAGCTATAGTGAGCATTTTCTGAAGCAAAGCAATATAAATTATTAGGCACACCCTCTTCTTTTGCATGAGGGAATTGTTTGGCAATAGCAAGTCGTAACCCGCTGAATACGGCACCTTGACCGCCCCAAGTTGTGTAGCCAAAGCTTTGTGTGAAGTCATAGCCTACTAACTTAGACATCATCGCTACAACCTTTACCTCACATTCTGCGGCAGCTGGTCCGTATACATCCCACAGATTGTTGCCGTTAAGTAGGGCATTTGTAAATTGACCCAATACGCCGGGAATGCTGGCCATTGGTAAAACATTCGTTACAAAGTTACGTGTATGGTATGGATGACCTTGCATCAGTTGTGTCAAATCATCGACTACCTGATCAAGACCTACACCTGATGTTGGTACTTGGTTATCTTGCATCAGCTCTTGGTAAAAATTAGCAGAACGCTCTTTCATCGGTCCAAGAGTTGTTTTTTGAGGATTCTTTAACTTATCTAATGAGGATACAATTTTCTCTAATAGTAAAAGAAAATTCTCTCTTTGTTCAATATTTCCATCTTCACTTTGGAAAAGTTGTTGAATTTGCTTCATTTTCATCATCCTTTGTAGTTCATATTTCGCTATTGTGTCTTGGATAATAGGACATTTTGCTAAAATAATAATAACATACTATTATAGAAAATATATTAAAATTTGCCTGCGGTATTAATTTTTGACATTTCATAATACTCTTACTAATTCAAGTGGAAAAATTAGGCGTTATATGAAGGTGTTTTCGCTTTTTATCATAAGAGAAAAGGGAAGAAGGTGTCTCGCTATTACGTGAGACACCTTTATTCTGATTCGTTATTTACAATAATTTTTGAGGAGAATTTTATTATCTAATTATTAACCTATGGGCAACGGATTGAAGGTAAGAAAAAGGCAGTCTCAGTGTCAAATTATTATAGGGCCGCCTTTGAAATATTACAAAAAAAATAATGCGATGGGACGTATTAATCTGCTATGTTTTCATCATTCTTTAACTCATTCACTATAACAAATCTATAGCCATCATTAGTCAGTTCTTGCAAAATACCCTTAATGGCTTGTAGCTCATTACCAGTGTCATCATACATGGGATGCATTAAAATAATAGAGCCTGGTTGGATATTATCCATTACATAGTTGATTTTGTCTTTAGCTGTCGAGTAGTACGTATCTGGCTCCAAATTCCACGTGATGGTGTCCCGCTTGTTTTTATGTAAGTAATAAGGAAATCCAAGTAATTTTTTACTATAGGGTGGTCGAACAGTAATCGCATCTGTATAGCCGATGCTTTGAATAAATTGATCAGTTTTTTCAATTTCTTCTTTGATAAAGGACTGGCTTTTGAACACCATCGGCTGATGTGAGTAAGTGTGATTGCCGATTTGATGACCTGCCTTGACAATTTTCTGAGCCTCTTCTGGATTTTCCTCTATCTCTCTACCGATAAGAAAGAATGTTGCCTTGACATGATATTGGTCTAATAGGGGCAGAAGTTCATTGACGTTTTTGGTAGGGCCATCATCAAATGTTAAAGCGACAACTTTTTCATTTGTCTCCACATGCGTAGTTATTTCACCAAACAGTTGATACGTTCTGGCATTCATTAGCTTGTATGTGCCAAATGTTAAAATGACAGTCAATAGCAATCCAATACTGGTATAGAAGAATTTTCTTTTCATTAGCATCAACCTTTCTGACGGTATTGTTATTTCTTATGTAGAGTACAACATGTTTTATTACGATAGACTATTTGCCTACAGGATTTGTTCATTTACACGAGGTCTGCAAAAAGCTACTCGTTTTCAGTGGACGAACCATCTAGTCGTCTCCTTCGCCGCTTCGTGTGGGGCAAGCTGGCCCGTTCTTCCACAGGTATGTCGCAGTTTTTTCCTCTCTATTTGGAATGTAGGATTGTGCAATGGTGTAGAAATCGGCATTTTGCAGGCTTTTTCTTTTTTTAATGCATGTTTATTTAGTTGCTGCGGATGATTGGTTATATAATGCCTCATTCGATACTACAATGAATCATAAGAATATATTGTAATTTGTGAACAATGGGGGTGTTTATGTTGTCCGATGAACAATGCATGTCTGAAGAACAACCCAAAAAAAGTCGAGTCCGTAAAAAATGGTTTATTGTAGCTTTGTGTCTGCTGGCAGTGGGCTGTGTAATAATTGCTAATTTGCCTTTCACAGCATCTATTTTAGACAAATCTAAGGAGACTGAATTTAGTACATACAAAACGATTGTTGGTCAGACGATTGAAAATAACTTCGGGCGTTTGACTTTAAATGAAGTCATGGTGGATGATAATCAAATTTTACTTAATGCAACCTTCGAGCCAGTAGAGGACTTAGATTTTGACTATCAAATTTTTTTCTTTCCTCAAGTATTAGTGAATGGTCAAGATTATACCGTTAGAAACGGCGGTCAGACCATTGCACAAACAGCATCAACCTATACGATCTATAACAGCGTGAAGATGAGTGACCTACCACAAAATGAAAAGCTAAAGCTTGATATTCGTTATAACGATTGGAACTGGGAAAAATCGATTGATAAACCGTGGGGATTTAAGATAGAGGCTTCGCAAAAGCAACTACTAGAAGATAAAAAAAATTTCTCTGTAGATAAAGCAATTACGCTTAATGATGGGCAAGAAATCAAGGTGGAAAACGTGGTTTCTACACCGATTTCTACCACGATATACTTTCAGTCAACACAAAATTTAAATGATTCTATTGCATTTAAAATTAAAAATAAGTCCGGAAAAACTTGGCGTTTTGATTCTTCTTATTCTTTAAATGAGGAGCATACAATGTGGGGCATTCGCTTCGATGCGCTGTATTTAAAGGATAATAAGTTTGAGTTGATTCCTATTGATGCAGGCGATAGAGAACTTGGTCCAGCCATTCAAGTCTGGAGGAAATGAACTATGAGGATTTCCGTTTAACTGTAGTCGTGATCTACAGGATAGAATTTTAACAATATCTTAATCCGAAATAATGGCTATTCCATGTAATATTACTATATATGACATGGAAAGTAGTTGAAGCGCATGCGAAAAATATTGGAGATTTTTCTCGTTTCCTTTAAATTAGGTTGTACTTCCTTTGGTGGTCCTACTGCCCATTTGGGTTATTTTCAAAATGAATATGTTCAAATTCGACAATGGTTAACGGATAAAGAATATAGTAATTTAGTTGCGTTGAGTCAATTTCTACCTGGACCTGCATCGAGTCAGGTAGGGATGGGAATAGGTCTACTACGGGGTGGATTGTTAGGAAGCGTTGCTGCATTTATTGGTTTTACATTGCCTTCTGTACTGCTATTAATGGGATTTGCATATTTTTATGGACATACAAACATGGAGATGGACTGGATCCATGGCTTAAAATTAGTGGCTGTGGCAATTGTTGCGCAAGCAATTTGGGATATGTCAAAAAAGCTAATCCCCAGCTTACGACATTTTTTAATCGCTTTATCAGCTCTTATAGTATTGCTGTTGTGGATTCATCCATTTGCTCAGATGGTTGTGATTATTGTTGCAGCTTTAGTGGGCTTTACATTTTTTAAAGAAAGCACTACAGAACGAGACACTGAGGGTATTATACTGCCTATTTCGAAAACCACAGGGGTAATTTTATTATTGCTATTTAGTATTTTACTCATCGGATTACCTGTAGCCAGTTCACTTTTTCAACTTGAATGGCTCATGCTAATAGAAAAATTTTATGTCTCGGGAGCATTAGTTTTTGGTGGGGGTCATGTAGTATTACCACTACTGGAGACACAATTTGTTCAAAGTGGCTTATTAAGTACATCTGATTTTATAACAGGCTATGGGGTTGCACAGGCTGTACCCGGACCGTTATTTACATTTGCCTCTTATATAGGCATGGTTATTAATGGAGTTCCTGGCGCCATTGTCGCTACAATTGCCATTTTTCTTCCGGCATTTTTACTTATAATTGGCGTTCTACCGTTTTGGTTTACCATTAGTCGTACTACAGGGTTGAAAGGTTTCATGGCTGGTGCCAATGCGGCGGTAGTTGGCATTTTAGCAGCTGCTTTTATTCATCCAATCGTAACGCAAACCATTCAAGGTGGCTTGGATGTACTTATTGCATTCGTATTTTTAGTGCTCTTGATTCAATGGAAAATTCCGCCGTATTTACTTGTACTATTAGGGTTCGGCGTAGGCGTTATTTTTTATTAAGGATTTTTATCCCGTATCAACGGTCAGTCCAATCCGTGGGGATGAAGAAAACCCACGGGGGTAGGGGGAGATTACATTAGATATCTTTTTAAAAAAATCAAAGCCATTACATTTCAAATGGCTTTGATTTTTTTGCGTACAAAGCAAGCAATATTAAAATATAATGAAGATGTTGTAATTTGAGATGTATTGCTCGTTATTCTATCTAGATGGATTCATAGCGTTCTTCCTACCGATTGTTTATAATGAGGAAATGGAAAAAGACTCAACAAGAAAGAAGGGATAGCTATGGCACGGGGTGTTTACATTCATATTCCTTTCTGTCATCAAATCTGCAATTATTGCGATTTCAATAAATTTTACTTTAAAAATCAACCGGTAGATGAATATATAGAAGCACTTGGTAAGGAGATGGCACTAGCGAGTGCAAAGCATCCTAATAGCTTCAAACAAATTGAAACAATATTTCTTGGCGGTGGAACACCTACTGCATTGTCACCCGAACAGTTGGAGAGATTACTCGAACTCATTCGCACGTATATTCCGATGCACAGTGTGACAGAATTTACATCAGAGGCCAATCCCGATGAACTGTCTGAGGCAAAAATGCGAGCACTGTTTGATGGCGGTGTTAATCGATTGAGTATGGGTGTGCAATCATTTGATCAAGGCTTGCTCAAGAAAATTGGCCGTACACATAGTAATTTACACGTATATGAAACGATTGCATTAGCTAAAGAGGTTGGCTTTCAAAACATTAGCATCGATTTAATGTATGGTTTGCCTGGCCAAACGATGGCGCAATGGACGGACTCATTAGAAAAAGCATTTGCGCTTGACTTACCTCATTTTTCAGCATATTCACTGATAGTGGAACCCAAAACAATTTTTTATAACCAGTATGCAAAAGGTAAGTTGAGCTTACCGACAGAAGATTTAGAAGCGGATATGTACGACGTGCTGATGCAAGAGATGGACGCACATGGTCTTCGGCAATATGAAATTAGTAATTTTGCGAAGCCTGGATTTGCGTCTACACATAATAAAATTTATTGGGAAAACGATGAATATGCTGGTTTCGGTGCTGGGGCGCATGGATATTTAGGTGGAAATCGTTATTCAAATCACGGACCGTTGAAAAAATATATAGAAGCGGTAGATGCTGAAGAATTACCAATTGTACACGAGCATGCAGTAACGAAGGCTGAAAAACGTGAAGAACAAATGTTTTTAGGGTTACGAAAAACTGAGGGTATTTCTCACAGTATATATGAAGAGAAATTTAAAGAATCTATGCAAATACAGTATGGAAATATCATTGACAAATTAGTTGTAGATGGTCTAGTGGAACATGATAATGTCGGAATTCGTCTTACGCGTAAAGGTCGTTTTGTTGGAAATGAAGTTTTTCAACAATTTTTACTAGAAGATTGAGCGATTTCATTGACAGAAAATGTGGGATTTGTTAACTTAATAATAGTATTAGCACTCCTCTTAGTCGAGTGCTAACAGAGGTGATAATCATGCTTACAAATCGGCAATTACAGATATTACAAGTCATCGTAGACGACTTTATTACGTCTGCACAGCCGGTAGGTTCTCGCCAAATCTCGAAAAAACATGAGATTACATTTAGTCCTGCCACAATTCGAAACGAAATGGCGGATTTAGAGGAATTAGGTTTTTTAGAAAAAACTCACACTTCTTCTGGTCGAGTGCCTTCGGAAAAGGGGTATAGATTTTATGTAGATCATTTGTTGAATCCTCAAGGTATAAACTCGAAGGACATTCAACAAATTGAATCAATTTTCAATGAGCGTCTAGTAGAAGTCGAGCATATTATCCGAAAGTCTGCCAATATATTATCCGAGCTGACATCGTATACGTCGATCCTATTAGGACCTGATGTTCAAAGGCACCGAGTGAAACGCTTTTCCATTGTACCACTTTCTAGTGATACAGCAGTAGCGATTATCGTCACGAATAACGGGCATGTTGAAAACCGCATGTTTAGTTTACCGCCTAATGTAACCGCCTCTGAACTTGAGAAGATGGTTAACATCTTAAATGAGCGCTTAGTTGGCGTGTCATTAGATAAAATCCATAAAAAACTTGAAGTTGAAGTATTTGCTGTACTACAGCAACATACACAATCAGCAGATGATTTTATTCATTCTCTTGTATCAGCGACGATGCATAATTCAGAAAGTAAAATTTTTTATGGTGGTAAAACAAATATGTTCAACCAACCGGAATTCCACGATTTAAATAAAGTCCGGATGATTCTGGACTTAATGGAAACGACTAGCCAAGTGCAGTCGCTCTTCCATCCAAATGAATCAGGTATTCATATACGTATAGGCTCAGAAAATAAGCAGTTAGAGATGGAGAACTGTAGTGTCATTACGACCACTTATTCAATTGGCGAAGAACAGCAGGGCGCCATCGCTATTATAGGTCCGACGCGTATGGATTATAAGCGTGTTGTTGCTTTACTAGACGTAATGCGCATGGATTTATCACAGGCCTTTACGAAGAATCGTAGTGATTATTAAGGAGGATTCAAGTGACTGAAAAAACTGAAAACAAAGATCTTGTACAGGAAGATGTACAAATTGAAAACGAATCAACAGAAACTCAAGCAGTAGTAGAAGAGCAGGTAGAACTAACGATTGAAGAGCAATATGAAGCGAAGCTAGCAGAATTGCAAGCAAAGCTAGATGATGAAGAAAATCGTCATTTACGCTTACGTGCAGACTTCGACAATATACGTCGTCGTCAGCAAGTTGAACGTGAGGCAGCTGAAAAGTACCGTGCACAAAATTTATTAACAGAGTTATTGCCGGTATTAGATAATTTTGAGCGTGCTCTACAAATTGAAGCTACTTCTGATGAGGCTGCTTCAATAGTGAAAGGCATTGACATGGTGTACCGTTCGCTGATCGAGGCAACTGAAAAAGAAGGCTTACAGGTCATTAAAGCAGAGGGTGAGCAGTTTGACCCGAACATTCACCAAGCAGTTATGCAAGAACAAGATAGTAAAAAAGAGACGGGTGTTGTCGTACGTGAACTGCAAAAAGGCTATATCTTGAAAGATCGTGTATTACGCCCAACAATGGTATCTGTTAACGAATAGTCATAGCACTATTTAATAAATTAAATTTAGTTAACAAACGCACCAATGCGTTTAAATATTAGGAGGAAATTTTACTATGAGCAAAATTATCGGTATTGACTTAGGAACAACGAACTCTTGTGTATCTGTACTTGAAGGTGGAGAACCAAAAGTAATTCCAAATCCAGAAGGTAACCGTACAACACCATCTGTCGTTGCATTTAAAAATGGAGAACGCCAAGTTGGTGAAGTAGCAAAACGTCAATCAGTAACAAACCCTAACACAATTATTTCTATTAAATCTAAAATGGGTACTGCTGAAAAAGTAAAAGTGGAAGATACAGAGTATACACCACAAGAAGTATCGGCAATGATTCTTCAATACTTAAAAGGCTATGCTGAAGATTACTTAGGTGAAAAAGTTACAAAAGCGGTTATTACTGTTCCTGCATACTTTAACGATGCACAACGTCAAGCAACAAAAGACGCTGGTAAAATCGCAGGTCTTGAAGTAGAACGTATTATCAACGAACCAACAGCTGCTGCACTGGCATATGGTTTAGATAAACAAGACCAAGACCAAAAAGTATTAGTATTTGACCTTGGTGGCGGTACATTTGACGTATCAATCCTTGAATTAGGTGATGGTGTCTTTGAAGTACTAGCAACTGCTGGTGATAACAAACTTGGTGGGGACGATTTCGATGACGCAGTTATCGAGTACTTAGTAGCTGAATTCAAAAAAGATAACGGTATTGACCTGTCTAAAGACAAAATGGCAATGCAACGTCTGAAAGATGCAGCTGAAAAAGCGAAAAAAGATTTATCTGGTGTAACTTCTACACAAATTTCATTACCATTCATCACTGCTGGTGCTGAAGGTCCACTGCACTTAGAAGTATCTCTAACACGTGCAAAATTCGATGAAATTACTTTAAGCTTAGTAAACCGTACAGTTGGTCCAGTACGTCAAGCTTTATCTGATGCTGGTCTTTCTGCTTCAGAACTTGATCAAGTAATCCTTGTTGGTGGTTCTACTCGTATTCCTGCAGTACAAGAAGCTGTACGTAAAGAAACTGGTAAAGAGCCTCACCGTGGTGTAAACCCTGATGAAGTAGTAGCAATGGGTGCTGCGGTACAAGGTGGCGTATTAACTGGTGATGTAAAAGATGTAGTACTTTTAGACGTTACACCACTGTCACTTGGAATTGAAACAATGGGCGGCGTGTTCACAAAATTAATCGACCGTAACACAACGATTCCAACGTCTAAATCACAAGTGTTCTCAACAGCGGCTGATAATCAACCAGCTGTAGATATTCACGTATTACAAGGTGAACGCTCAATGGCAGCGGATAACAAAACATTAGGTCGCTTCCAATTAGCGGATATTCCACCAGCACCACGTGGCATTCCACAAATTGAAGTAACATTCGATATTGACAAAAACGGTATCGTTTCTGTTAAAGCGAAAGATCTTGGTACAAACAAAGAGCAAACAATTGTCATCCAATCTGATTCAGGTTTATCAGAGGACGAAATTGAACGCATGGTAAAAGATGCTGAAGCAAATGCTGAGGCAGATACAAAGCGTAAAGAAGAAGCTGACCTTCGTAACGAAGCAGATCAATTAGTGTTCCAAGTAGATAAAACAATCGCAGACTTAGGTGAACAAATCACAGAAGACGAGAAAAAATCTGTCGAAGATGCTCGTGATGAATTGAAAAAGGCGCTTGAGGCTGGTGAATTAGAAGGTATTAAAACGTCTAAAGAAAAATTAGAAGGCGTATTACAACCATTAGTAATGAAAGTATACGAACAAGCTGCTGCAGCTGCACAAGCTTCTCAAGGTGGCGAAGCAGGTCCAGATGCTGGCGCAGATAAAAAAGACGAAGATATCGTAGATGCTGACTTTGAAGAAGTAAAAGACGATAAATAATTTCAAGTAATACTGTAAAGTGAAAAAGCCAAAGACCGCTTGCGGCTTTGGCTTTTCTCTTTACAAGGTAAGAAAAAATTTAAAATGAGTGCCAAGGCAATCAAGTCACTCGTTTCGGTTGCTGCAGTCACTTATATATTTGAAGAGTGCGGAGCGGCGCCAATAAGCTTTTCATATGATGAAAAAATAGAAGCAGTTTTTTCAACTGCATGTTACAATAGATTTTATGCAAAAAGAGCGGAGTGTGAATCATGGAGAAACGCGATTATTACGAGGTGCTTGGTTTAACAAAATCGGCTTCTAAAGATGACATTAAAAAAGCATACCGTAAACTATCAAAGCAATACCATCCTGATCTTAACAAAGAACCAGGTGCAGATGAAAAATTCAAAGAAATCGCTGAAGCTTATGAAGTCCTAAGTGATGAACAAAAGAAAGCACGCTATGACCAATTTGGCCACGAAGATCCAAATGCAGGTGGTTTTGGAGGCGGCGGCGGCTTTGGCGGCTTCGAGGATATTTTCAGCTCATTCTTCGGCGGTGGTGGCCGTCGTCAAGATCCAAATGCACCACGCAAGGGCGATGACCTGCAATATCGTATGAATATTAAATTTGAGGAAGCAATTTTTGGTAAGGAAACAGAAATTGAAATCCCAAAAGATGAAACTTGCGATACGTGTCACGGCTCTGGAGCAAAACCTGGTACAACACCTGACACATGTTCAACATGTAATGGAGCAGGTCAAGTGAATCAAGCTGTAGACACGCCTTTTGGTCGTATGATGAATCGTCGTGCTTGTTCGACATGTCATGGTACGGGTAAAATCATTAAAGAAAAATGTTCAACTTGTCGTGGGGAAGGTAAAGTCCAAAAACGTAAAAAAATTAAAGTTTCCATCCCCGCAGGTGTTGATGATGGGCAACAAATTCGTGTTTCTGGTCAAGGTGAACCGGGTGTCAACGGTGGTCCAGCAGGTGACTTGTACATTATGTTCCGCGTACAAGGGCACAATGAATTTGAACGTGATGGCGATGATATTTATTACGATTTAAAATTAACATTCCCACAAGCAGCGCTTGGAGATGAAATTGAGGTACCAACTGTACACGGTAAAGTGAAATTACGTATTCCAGCAGGGACACAATCAGGTGCACAATTCCGTCTAAAAGACAAAGGCGTGAAAAATGTACATGGCTATGGTACAGGAAACCAATTCGTTACAGTCAAAGTTGTAACGCCAGAAAAATTAACGGAAAAACAAAAGCAATTACTACGTGAATTTGCTGAAATTAGTGGTGACATTCCAGAAGAACAAGGAAGCTCGCTGTTTGATAAAATCAAGAAAAAATTCCAAGGTGAATAATTAGAGGAGCTGAAGAGCTACGTGAAGTGGTCAGAATTATCCATTCATACGAAAAATGATGCAGTGGAAGCAATTTCAAATATTTTGCATGAAGCAGGGGCTAGTGGTGTTGTAATTGAGGATTCTGCTGAATATGCGAAGCCACGCGAAGATCAGTTTGGTGAAATTTATGCGCTAAACGAGGATGATTTTCCAAAAGATGGTGTCATCATTAAAGCTTACTTATCAGAGTCTAGTTTTTTAAATGAAACAGTCGAAGAAATTAAAGCGGCTATTACAAATTTAACAAATTTCAATATCGATATTGGTCAAAATGTTGTATCCATTGTCGAAGTGAACGAGGAAGATTGGGCGACTGCGTGGAAACAATATTATCACCCTGTGAAAATTTCTGAACGCTTTACAATTGTACCAACATGGGAAGACTATACACCTGTTTCAACGGATGAACTAATCATTGAATTAGACCCTGGTATGGCATTTGGTACAGGCACACACCCAACGACAGTCATGTGTTTACAAGGACTTGAAAAGGTCGTAAAAGAGGGTGATAAGGTTGTCGATATCGGTACAGGTTCTGGCGTCCTGTCAATTGGTGCAGCAATGCTTGGTGCTAAAAGCGTTCATGCGCTTGATTTAGACGAGGTAGCTGTACGGTCAGCAAAAGAAAATGTCGCTTTAAACAAGGTAGACGATAAAGTGACTGTCTTCCATGGTAACTTACTTGATACGGTGAAAGAACCCGCAGATGTCGTCGTGGCTAATATTTTAGCGGAAATTATTATGTCCTTTACAGACGATGCATTCACAATAGTCAAACCGGGTGGATTATATGTTACTTCAGGTATCATTGGTGCAAAACGTGATGATGTGAAAGCGGCACTCGAAGCCTCTGGCTTTGTGATTGAAGAAGTATTACTAATGGAAGATTGGGTAGCCATTATCGCCCGTCGTCCACAATAAATTGACTGAGGAAGCGCCAAATCGTGAGCCGAGTGCTTGCGCTTTGGCGTTTTCTTCATGTGAAGGAGGGCGTAATATGCAACGTTATTTCATTGACACTAGTATTGAAGATGCGCGCATTACTGGAGAAGATGCACGCCATATTGCACGCGTGATGCGTATGAAGGAAGGCGAGGAAATCGCCGTTGTTGCTGAAAAGAAAGCGTATATTTGTACAATTTCTGCATTCGAAGATGATGAAGTGCTTGTTCAATCAACCGGCCGTACAATCTCTTCACCAGAGTTGCCTGTCCATGTAACAGTGGCGTGCGGCCTACCGAAGGGAGATAAGCTAGAACTTATTACACAAAAAGCAACAGAGCTTGGCATGTATGCACTACTACCTTTTGAAGCCGAGCGTTCCATTGTAAAATGGGACACCAAAAAGGGAGCGAAAAAGCAGGAGCGTCTGCAAAAAATTGCAAAAGAGGCTGCAGAGCAGTCCCATCGAACACATATACCTGTCATTTTCGAGCCAATAAGTTTTAAGCAACTAGTTGCGCAATTAGGCAAATTTGACGCTATTTTTATTGCAGATGAAGAGGATGCAAAGGTTGAAAAGCGCACAAGGTTTGCCGAGAAGCTGAAAAACGTTTATGATAAGAAGTCGAAATCAATCCTTATTATCTTCGGTCCAGAGGGTGGCATTGCACGTAAAGAAGCAAATGCACTGCTCGAAGCAGGCGCTCAAACAATGTCTCTTGGGCCAAGGATTTTACGAGCAGAAACAGCGCCACTTTATGCACTGTCTGCGATATCTTATGAATTTGAATGAGAGATGTTTAGCCTTGTCGAAAGTGGCTTTTCACACACTTGGCTGTGCATGAATACATGACATGATGATTGGATACAAACTCAATAGCGACAAGGCTTGAAGACTTGGACAAAAACCACTTAAAATGAACGTTTTTAAGTGGTTTTTTCACTTGAATAATATCTTATAGCAACAGAATTGCCACGTTTCACAATCATGTTTTTTTCCATCAACTCATGTAAGAGGGATAGTGTACTACTTCTTTTCATGTTGGTTAAATTCTCAATCTCAGCTCGATTTGCAGAGCTCTTGGAGTCTGATAAGATTCGATACATAGTTTAAAACATAAGGAATTATTGTAATATCACTCACAAAGTTATTGCAGTTATTCGTGTTCTCTGTGAGTTTGTTGAGCAAGTGTAACGAGAATGGCGATAACCGTCTTTTTTTGCAGGATCTAATCCAGAAGTGAGTAGCATACCGCATTTTCCGCAATAGGGCATTTTAGAAAAAACATGTGTGGATATTCGCTCGTCGTGCAACTCCAAAACCTTCATAGTTTCATATAACATTTTATTTGCACGAGGGTTGTAATCAGGCAATCGCAAAGGATAAACGGTTTTCAGGAAACGATCTATATTACGGCTGTACCAAAGAAGCTGAGAAAACATTAAAAAACTTAAGCATTGATTATGCACAAGATGAAGAATTGCTGTTAGGAATGTGTAATAGAGAGACATCGTCCAGTAGGGGGGACAAGTTGGAGGTAAATGACTGAATATGAAAAGCCTTATAACTGAGTATAAGGCTTTTACGATTTTAACCGTTAAAATCTGTTTTTAAAACTAAAGAATCTGTGTTAATTCTGAGTTCACCAACCGTTGGGCATCAATGATAACACCTGATGCTGTTCGCCCGTAAACGCTATATAATCCGCCAGTTTGATTTGGAGCAATTTCAACTTCATATTGAAACGCACCTCCTACACTTGCAGTTACAAAAGTAGAAGCATTAGCATTTGCGGAAAAAGCAGTTGTTGATAGTAATTGTCTTGTACCGTTAAGTCTAAAAACTCGGACTACTCCGGAAAGTACACCGCCAGTGAGATTGAGAACTTTGATACGAACGCTAGAGGCATTAGCTGGTAGATTTCCTGTATTTTCAATTGGACCAGTAGTTAAAGGCATGTAATATTCACCTCCTCAAAACAAAAGATTAATAATCTGCAGATTATATTTTTATAGTATGCAGTACTCTGTTACATTCTCTAGACTTATTAATTATGTTTCTATAAATTAAAGAAATGTGTGGATTGTTTAGTAGAAAATGTATCAAAAGAAAATCTGTAAACAAAGGTAAAGCTATATACCAAGACATAATACCGTAATAGAAACACCTAATACGGCGAGAGCTATATCAGGTAACTGAAAATATGAGGAAAGAATTAATAAAAGGGTCACCAGGCCGGGAGCGACTAACCATGTTACGTATTTTGATGACCATAAAAAACGGGTCACTCGGACGAAAGTGACCCTCAATGTCAAAACAAGTGTGTGTAAGGCTAAATTAGTAATACTATATTATTAAAATATGATGTGACAACTGATATTGTAAAGGAGCCCTTTATTTAAATGAAGAGTCCCCTATATATTAGTCTGCTTCTATTCGAATAGCTTGAATATCTTGACAGTCTACAATGATAGTTGAGCCTGGTTCTGTAGTTGGATCATTAAAGAATGCACAACAATCTTTTGGGTCGAAGTTTATAAAAACAACATCTTCTATAATCTGACCTCCGCGTAAGAAGAGATCAACTTCAGTCTGAGTTTGCAAACGTCTTAATTGATTACAAACACAACCTTTACAACGGTTGATGGGTTTTGTTTCCTGTTGTCCACAGTGTTTACAATTATTTCTTGTATTGTTTATATTGTTCGAATTATGCATTTTCAAGACCTCCTTCCTAAGTTTATTAAAGTAATGGTAGGTGCTACATTATGTACGGAATAGTTGAAGGATTATCGAAATATCGAAAACGAAATCATGAGGTTAGAAACGGTCATTACTCCTTCTAAACGAGAGTCAGGACGTTGGACAGATGGAGATTTAATGGGTGTAAAACTTGCTACTGAATCTGATAGCGCAATACTTGAAGAACGTATTTTTACATTAGAGTATGAACTTGCTCAAAAAATGAATGATTTGATTGACATCAAACGGATGGTAGGGAGGTTTGCTCTAATTGAACACAAAATATTGTACGGGCGATATATAGAAGGTAAACCATTCGATGAAATAACTATTTAGAGAAGTTGGGATTAATCCATTCTTTTTAACAGATTTTTTTTGAAGAATAGTATCTTTATTTTTTAGTGACTTATTGTATTACTACCAGTACAGCAAATTCGAGCCAGTTATGATAGCTAAGGGACTAGAGGATAATTAAAAACCTATCTCTCAGCTCAAAAAATCCCTTTTATTAAAATGGATAAAAGAACTAGTAGAACGTCCATGTATAGATTTGATTGCTGCATATTCTAGCCATATAGAGAGCTCTCTAATACTATAAAATGAAAAGAGGGAATTTTTTTGAGTGATCAATTAGGTAATCAGAATCAACCTTGTCCTGTATCATCAACTGAACAAACACCATTATCCAGTGCGAATACTCCAGTAGTCGCTACACCGCTTTCCACTCCAATTATTAAAATACCGGTTGTACTTTCAGAACCAACACTTCAAATAGTTGTGGAGTCGGATATTACGCTTAGTCCTGCTGCAACTGAAATCAAAAGAGTGAAAAAAAATGTATTCCTGAATCAAGTTAAACTGGTACCAGTTAGATTTACACGTATTGCTGGCACTGACTTTTTTAGGGTAACACGGGCTAAATTATTTGTAGCAGGACATATTCGTAAAAATATAGAATATGCTTCAGCAGAATGTAATGGGGCACTTCGAGATAGAATTGCGGATGTTCCGTTTTCTGGTTTTGCAGATCTCACTTTCCCACAAGAAGCTGGAGGCCCTACTCCAATCTTAGGAATTTCCGAGTTTGCCGAAGTGAACTTCCTTAATGAACATACTCAACTGGATGCTCGATTGGATAAGTTTTTCTTCCAAAATCTCGTGAAATACAATGAACAACCATTTGGCGAGTTAGTAGCTGCAAACTTCTTTGAACTTGATTTTTCACCAACTATGGCAAGACCTGAAGGTACATTCAGCACATTGCGTGAAAAAATCGTACTAGATCTTACTGTGAAAGTACTACAAGTTCAACAAATCCGCCTTGCGGCAGGTAGTGTAGTAACACCTATTCTTTCAGGACTTACGCCTCCAGTTAGTCCTGCTACTAATTCTCCTACTGATCCTTGTTAATCTCTTGTTTTAGAGGAGAAAATAGATAAAAAAGGGCATTTCGAGGACACTGAAAAAACAATAATTGAGTTGGCAGTGGAAAGTTCGATTGAATCGAACTTTCCACTGCCATTTTGCTATAAAATAACGACTGTAAATGCATTAATAGGTTATTTGTTGACTCAACTGCTACTAAGATTTGAAAGGCGCTCAGTGGCAAAAGTAAAAATAAAGCATAAAATGGATTGTAATTATAAGTGCAACACTTAGATCAAAATAAAAGTAGTTCATAATGATGTCGTTTAAAATGTACCTGATAACATTCGAAACAGAGGAAATCATTATGAGCTATACACATCTTTCATATCTTCGAGCAAATATAAAAGAGAAGAGTTTAGCAGTAATCAGACGTTAGAAAAAGAAATGAAAATCGCTGTGTTTTTTTACAGATCCATTTCCATAATGGCAACGGGGCAGTAATAAGAATGAAAACGGGTTACTTAGTGAGTTTTCTCTGAAGAAAACGAATTTTGATTATGTCTCCCCAGAAAATCTCCTAAAGTCCTAACATTAAAAAATAAATCGACCAAGAAGATGTCTTGGCCGGAAAAAAGTGCAGGGGTTTTTTTCGGCAAATGTTGCACTTAATTTGACAAAAAATTATTTGGGAGTGAAATAATGAAAACTCCATGGATTAACTATGAAAAAATGAAGGAAGTAAGTTTCAAGCAAATTCATTACACCGAATGGACGTATCAAACTGAACTTACAAATAAAAAAGATCACGCATCACAACTAGGTTCTACTCGTGAAATATTAAATTCCAAAAAAGAAGATGAAACCAGCTTTACAGAGGAACCTGATTTTGCAGCCCATCTAGATTCCAATCGCGAAGTACTTATTCCTTCAGAAACTAATATTGAGGAAGAAATCGTTCATCACATTGATACGGAAGAGGCAGATGAAACAAACCCTGTGGAAGAACTGGGTTTTGCAGCCCAATTAAGCTCTAATCGTAAATTTGTCAGTCCTTCTGAATCCGATGTTGAGAATAACGTGATGCGTCTTATTGATACAGATGAGATGGAGAAAAACAATTCTGCAGGTCGTGTTAATGCATGTCATGGGTCAGTTTGTTCTATAACCAAAAAAAGTCCAATTTCTACTCATGTAGAAATTGATGATTTTCTTCATGCTCCTATCTGTGGTGAGATTGTTCAAAATACATTTGAATTTCTTGACCTAAACAATCACCTTATTCCTCAATTTGAAACCAAACTATTTAACACTACAAAGGTTTATCCTGAACATCCTGATTGTCGTTTGGTTCGTTCAAAAATTAATGAAATTATTTTTTTAATGAGAACTGATACTTATGATAAAAATAGTCAGAAGAATAATCCGTCTCAATCAGTTGTAGTTCCCTTACATAACACACAATCAATTAAAAAAGAAGAAATAAATAATCACTCTTACCCTTATGATGATTTTATGCATATTAGAGTTCCAGTTGTAGTAGGGGAATATAAAATCGAAATATGCTTGGAAGAAAATATTGTATTTGAAAAAGGAATTGTGGAAGTTAAAGATATCTCGAATGAGGTAGTACTAACCAATTGTAAGTTCGTAGCTAATCAGTTTTCTCAATCATTAGGTAATGGGACATGTACAGCATTAAAGGGAAATTTATTTATTGAAGGATATATACATCAGAATATTGAGTATACTGCATTTCACACTAGGAATGCAGTACCTGCACAAAATGAGTCATTAATTCATTCAAATCAATTGTGCCAAAATGTAGTTTTAGAATTAATCATTCATATACTACAAGTACAGCCGATTCTAATCAGTTATGATAGCCAAGGATCTAGAGGATAATTGAAACTTTTTCCTCAGCTCAAAAATCCCTTTATTAAAATGAGTAAAAGAACTAGTAAAACGTCTATGCATAGATTTTATTGCTACATATTCTAGCTATATAGAGAGAGCTCTCTATTACTATAAAATGAAAAGAGGGAATTTTTTTTGAGTGATCAATTAGATAATCAGATCCAACCTTGTCTACCTTGTCCTGTATCATCAACTGAACAAACCCCATTATCCAGTGCGAATACCCCAGTAGTCGCTACACCGCTTTCGACTCCTATTATTAAAATACCGGTTGTACTTTCCGAACCAACACTTCAAATAGTTGTGGAGTCGGATATTACGCTTACTCCTGCAGCAACTGAAATCAAAAGAGTGAAAAAAAATGTATTCCTGAATCAAGTTAAACTGGTACCCGTTAAATTTACACGTATTGCCGGCACTGACTTTTTTAGGGTAACACGGGCTAAATTATTTGTAGCAGGACATATTCGTAAAAATATAGAATATGCTTCATCAGCTTGTAATGGGGCACTTCGAGATAGAATTGCGGATGTTCCGTTTTCTGGTTTTGCAGACCTCACTTTCCCACAAGAAGCTGGAGGTCCTACTCCGATCTTAGGAATTTCCGAGTTTGCCGAAGTGAACTTCCTTAATGAACATACTCAACTGGATGCCCGATTGGATAAGTTTTTCTTCCAAAATCTCGTAAAATACAATGAACAACCCTTTGGCGAGTTAGTAGCTGCAAACTTCTTTGAACTTGATTTTTCACCAACTATGGCAAGACCTGAAGGTACTTTCAGCAAACTGCGCGAAAAAATTGTACTGGAACTTACTGTAAAAGTGCTACAAGTTCAACAAATCCGCCTTGCGGCAGGTAGTGTAGTAACGCCTGTTCTTTCAGGACTTACGCCTCCAGTTAGTCCTGCTAATGAACCTCCTACTAATCATTGGTAATCTCTAGTTTTTTAGAGGTGCAGAATAAATAAACGGGCAGTGCTATGCAAAAAATGTAAATCGGAAAATAAACAGCCCTGGAATATTTAAGGGGCACTGAAAAAATCCGAAATTTGAGTTGGCAGTTGAAAGTTCGGTTGAAACGAACTTTCAACTGCCTTTTGGCAATAATAACGAAATTAATTTCGAGTTTGGGCTTTTTTTCTTTTATATGTATATTTAGTAAATCGAAGTATTCTCTTTTTAAAGAATATTTTTCATTTACATAGTTAGGATTGATGAGAATGAATAATTGCTATGAATGAGAGGGCTGATAGAAAAAGTTTTATTCATCAAAATATGTTCAATACCTTGTCTTTACTCAAAGCATTTAATTTAGTAAATAAATAACTCTTAATAGGGGAATACTCTCATTTTGAATATATTGGAGCAACCAATTAAAAAGCCTTCCACTGACAGTTACTCAATATTGGAGAAATAAAATGTTCGAGATTGCTAGTCATTTAAGCAAACAAGGTAATACAGCAATACGTCTATCGTACCGGAGGTGCTTGAATGATTATATGCGTTATTTGATTACGGGCTTACTTTATACACCACCAAAATCAATTATAGTAATTGCATTTATTATGACTGGCGTATTAATGGCCATATTAACATTCGCCAGTGTCCCAATTACAAAAGTGCATATCAGACGTTATTAAGAGTTATTTAAATGACGTAAATGGAAAGGAAGATAAATGTTGAAAGCCATCACGATAAAGCAACCTTGGGCTACATTAATAGCTTTAGGCGAAAAGAAATTTGAAACACGATCATGGCAGACAAAGCATAGAGGCCCTTTAGCAATCCATGCAGGAAAAACTGTTGATAAAGAAGCATGTGAAGGCACTTGGATTAAGGGAGTTTTAAAAAGAGGTCGAGGATTAATCGACAGTTGAGTTGGTGTCCAGTATGGGTATATAGTGGTGATAGAATCCCTTTTTTAATGGGTGCTACTAAAATGTTAAAGAAGAGGGAATAGCCACGGCCATTCCCAAAGAGCACTTTAAAAGTTGTTATATAAATCTATAAGTTGTTGTCTTATTTATTTATATTTTAATTGCATTGTTCTAACCCATTCACCATTCCATGAATAACCAATAGGTTGGCTAGCGATAACAACACCTAGAGTATAAAGACCCTTAGCAGTTACTTCTACACTATCATCAGTATAAACAGCTTTTATTATTTTATAAGAGCCTCCATATTTATTTTGAGTCCACTTAACATCATGGTAACCAGTTTGCCATGAATCGATATTGGAAACACTTACAAATTGCGGGCTGTTAGCACCTTCTTTATAAGTATAATCGTAAGACATGTTTTTCCAAGAAAGTAGACCCGTAACAAATCCATTAATTGGAGAGTACCACTGATCAGAGAAACTACTTGAGAATGTTTTTCTACTAGAAATGTTTCTTTCTAAAGACATAGTGTCAGGTTTGTCTATCAAAATTTCGTCATGTAAAATGGTAGTGTCGTTTGTTTCATTTTCTTTTAAATAGTTTTCAAATTCTTTTAAGTCCTCGAATTCAAGAAACGTTGAGTTTATAGTAGGTGTAGTTTCTAAATTTACTAACTCAATATTGTACTCTTCACTTAATCTGTTCAGTTCATTATCAAAGTTTGTAGATGCGAATGCGTTTTCTGAAGATAATGCTCCGAACGTTAACAAGAATAGGAATGTAACAATTGCTTTTTTCATTTCTATACCACCTTTTGTTTTTTCAGTATATTATTAGTATACTATATTATAGTTTACACTATTTCTTAAATTTGTAAAATGTTTTTTAAAAAATGGAGGTTATTTCAAATGGTTAAACGGAAAATTGGAATTAGTATAGTAATATCTTTAGTGTTAGGATTCCCGTTTAAATGGATCTTTTTTAAAGGTGAAGAGACCGGGATTTCTATTTTAAATATTTTCGAATTTGGTTTGAATAATTTGTTCTATGATTTTTCACTCTTGTTTATAAATACAATTATTATATTTTTTATTTTGAGTTTATTTGAAAAAAAAACCATTAAAAAGTAAACTATTCAAATAGGTAATATTTCATGCAAGATGCTCATTTTTATGTGAATAACTTGGACGTTGATGATGTTGCTGTTGCAAACATTACAAAGTTACTAAGGGATTATCAAGAAGGATTTAGTGCTGAAGTGAATATTAATATGGAAGATTGAAGTGGGGTGTAACGATGTATAATGTCGAACAAGAACAAATAGCTGCTATAGCGAAAGTAGCAATTACAAAATTTAATGAGCTGCGGCAAGAGGAACAAACGAAAAAAGCGGATAGACGGTTATTCAATACTCGATTATTGCTAAGAAATTATCATATCTTCCAAGCGCGTTGCGAAGAATTAAAAGAAATGAATAAAGTGGAAACAGAAGAAGATCCATTTATTGAAATTGGAAGCGAATATCTTTCAATTGAATCACTTACTCGTAGTAGTGCAAGAACATTGAACATGTTGAATTTTATTAGATAAAATGCTAGATTTTTATAAAGATGATTGTACACGCCAAGGGAGAGAAGCGATTCGTAAGCACGACACATTGATGCATTTTTATAACTTAAGTAGACTAAACTAAAAAGAGGATATTATGTTCAATATATGAGCATATATCCTCTTTTTTCATACAATTGAAGGAGGAAAACAAGCAACTCAGAGAGCAACTAAAAGTAGCTTACGCAGATGTTTACAAAAAGTTATGAGGTAGAACAACGTTCTCAATTTCTTCTTCAACTAACAGGGCAGAGTATTAAAAGAGTCTTTTAGTGTGGTATAATATTCCAATGGTTAAAAAAACGGTATTAACGTTAAAAGGGGGAATAAGATGTTAGGCTTGCCAAAAGGAGAAGTATTCTTAGTTCCTTGGACAGAGGAATGGAATAAAAAATTTTTTTCAGAGAAAGAAAAAATACAAGATAAAATAGGTGAATATATAATGAATATTCACCACATAGGAAGTACATCAGTAAAACATTTAAGTGCAAAACCAATTATTGACATAGCCATAGAAATCAAAGGTTTTAAAGATGGTGCGAATACTTCCTCACCTTTAGAGGAGTTGGGATATTCGTATAGAGGAACAAATATTTTGCCTGATAGACACTATTTTAGTAAGGGTGAACCAAGAATCTATCAAATCCACATGTATCAATGTGGAAATAAATATTTACTTGAACAGCTAAAGTTCAGAGATTACTTGAGAGATAATGATGAAGCAAGAATTGAATATGAACAGCTCAAACTTAATTTAGCAAAGTTAAATAAAAATAATAAACATAAATATACAGAAGAGAAAACTACTTTCATTAGAACAATTTTAGAAAAAATTTAATAGGTTTTTTATTAAGTTAACAGGAGAGTAAATTGAAGAAAAAAGGACATATCATATTTTATATGACTAATATGTTATGTCCTTTTATTTATCTATCTTTTTTAAATTTAGGTCTTGATAAATTTTAAAAGTTCGATTATTTAAAATAAAGATTGATTAAAGATCCTGTGTTGATATGCAGGATCTTTTCTTATTCCAGAATCGGGCCATTATCTGGATTAATTCTCTCTGAGTATTACTTACTACATCTATTTTTTCTTTGCTACCTTCTGGCGTAGGCATCATTAGAGATACAAAGAATAAAACAACTGATACACCTAATACAATTCCACCTTTTAATTTTTTCCTTATTATAAGACCCAGTATTAGCGACGCCACGCCAGCCATCATACCCAAAAGACTTATCCCGAAAATAAATATAGTCATCATTTATTCCTCCCTTTATATTTCCATTTTAGGAAACTAGGAGTTAAAAGTACATACAAAAATAGACAACTGTTGGTACGGGGATATTTATGTATAACAATTTTAAGAACGCTTATTAACGTTCCAGTTCAACAGCCAGTTATTGAGCCAGTGATGGCCCAAATACCTTCTGTAGTGCCCACTAATGCAATAGCGCAACCTGTAGGAATTATTGCTGATAAGTCATTGGAAATGTTGCAACAATTCTTGATCCTGTCGTCCAAGTATTAGTCGCAATCTCGTTCCCGATTGCAAGCGTGATTATGGTCGGTGCTTGTTTTTTCTTCATGTTGGGTAATAGTGAAAGAGCATGGTCGATGATTATGAATGCTGGATTAGGTTATGTATAAATCAGATGTCACCTTTATTCTTAGATATTCTGAAAACTGTAGGAGAAGCTATTTGCTATTTAATAAGGAAAAAAACTAGGTTACGCTAAAAGAGCGAGAACCTAGTCATTACGAGTATTGATTTTAAAAGGTTTGTGTTATCATAAATCACGTATCTATAATAAGTACATCAAAATAATAAATAAAAAACAAGAAACACAGTGTAATGTGAAGTTGAAAGGATGAATTAACTATGAGCAAAGGGCGTACGAAAACCGTAGCTCTGAATACGTTAGGTTGTAAAGTAAATCACTATGAAACTGAGGCAATTTGGCAGCTATTTAAAGAAGATGGTTATGATCGAACTGATTTTGAAAATCAAGCGGATGTTTATGTTATTAATACATGTACGGTAACAAATACGGGTGATAAAAAGTCACGTCAAGTAATTCGTCGGGCAGTCCGTCAAAATCCTGATGCTGTTATTTGTGTTACAGGTTGCTATGCCCAAACGTCTCCGGCGGAAATTATGGCGATTCCTGGCGTTGATATTGTTGTAGGAACACAGGATCGTACGAAAATGCTTGGCTATATTGAGCAGTATCGCAACGAGCGCCAACCGATTAATGCAGTACGCAACATCATGAAAAATCGTGTATACGAAGAATTAGATGTACCTGCTTTTACAGATCGGACACGTGCATCACTGAAAATCCAAGAAGGCTGTAATAACTTCTGTACTTTTTGTATCATTCCATGGGCACGTGGCTTAATGCGATCTCGAGATCCTCAAGAGGTACTTCACCAAGCACAGCAACTGGTAGATGCTGGTTATCTTGAAATCGTTCTGACAGGCATTCATACAGGTGGCTATGGTCAAGATTTAAAAGACTACAACCTCGCACAATTGCTACGTGACTTAGAGACAAACGTTAAAGGGTTAAAACGTCTACGTATTTCTTCGATTGAAGCAAGTCAGTTAACAGATGAAGTGATCGAAGTATTACGAGAATCAAATATCGTTGTCAATCATTTACACATTCCGATTCAATCTGGCTCAGATACTGTTTTGAAAAGAATGCGTCGTAAATATACAATGGAATTTTTCGGTGAACGCTTAACAAAATTACATGAAGCTCTACCAGATTTAGCAGTCACTTCAGACGTGATTGTTGGTTTCCCGGGTGAGACAGAGGAAGAATTTATGGAAACGTATAACTTTATTCGTGACCATAAATTCTCAGAACTACACGTTTTCCCATTCTCTCCACGAACAGGTACTCCAGCTGCACGTATGGAAGACCAAATTGACGAGGACATTAAAAATGAGCGAGTTCACCGCTTAATCGCATTAAACAATCAACTCGCAAAAGAATATGCTTTGCGCTTTGAGAATGAAGTGTTAGAAGTGATTCCAGAAGAATATGTTCACGATGGAAGCGACGAAGAAGGTCTATTAACTGGTTATACAGATAATTATTTAAAAATAGTCTTTGAAGGTCCAGAAAACCTGATTGGTCAGCTAGTGAAGGTGAAAATTACACAAGCGGGCTACCCTCATTCTAAAGGGCAGTTTGTACGTGTATTAGAAACTGCAAAATAAAAACAAAAAGGATTGCCTATTTTTATGATAGGACAATCCTTTCAGATTAACGACAAAAGGTATTCGGAATGATCACATTCTGGATACCTTTTGAAATTTCATCAGAAATAGTAGTGACAAATGGCCCCTATTAACGACAGTAGTACGCGACGAGCAACTATTTTCTTTTTTTGGACCTTGTCATGTCCCATTAGCTAGCTTCTTCAATTGCATGGCAGCAAAAGTATGCATCGCCGGCATGGACAATTTTTTAATCCCTCGTAAGGTTGTCCAACGCATACGTAGGCGGTGACCATAGCCGTGTACTTAAGCTAATTCAATGATTTTTAATAAAAAGTGCCTCTTTTAAGTTAGTATTAAAACGACAACTTAGAGGAGGCATTTTATGTACAATCAACATAATTTATATTTGAAAGAATGTTTTCAAATTTTTCTACCTGAAAATCTTGAACAGCTAGCGAAGGAAACTGGATTTATTAAACGGGAGCGTCAATTTTCCGCTTCCGACTTTTTATCACTTGTATTTCGACAAAATGCTAATCTTGTTCAGCCCACATTAGATAATTTATGCCACGATTTAGAGAACCATAATATAAATATCACCAAATCAGGTTTAAATAAAAGATTCACTACTGAAGCAGTCGATTTTTTTAAGGCTCTATTTGATCGTCTATTTCAATATCAATTTCAGGCGCCATTGGCGGAAATGAAGTTAGAAAAAAAATCCCCATATAAACGGATTCGAATTATAGATAGTACAAGCTTTAAACTCCCAAAATCATATGAAAATAATTATAAAGGAACGAGAGATGCTGGTGCTAAAATACAATTTGAATTTGATTACTTAAGTGAAAAATTACTTTGGTTTAATTTAGATGAAGGGAAATCTGCAGACACTCCCGCTGGATTCAAACGACTAGCTAATTTAGAAAAAGGGGATTTATTCTTGCAGGATTTAGGCTACTATCATTTGGATTTATTTGAACAAATTCATCTATCTGAAGCCTTTTATCTTTCAAGAGCTAGAATGGATTCGCAGTTCTTTATAGAGGTTGATAATCCACCTCGTCATCCAGATGGTTCCTTCATTGAAAAACAACGCTATCAGCGTTTATACATGGAAGAAGAATTGAAAACATTACCTAGGGGACAGAGTGGAATAAGATTTATATGGGAAGACATAAAAAAATGCTCACACGTTGCATTATTTATCGTCATGATGAAGAACAAGAAGAAAAAAATACAAAAAAAAGAATTAGAAGTTATCAGAAAAAATGCCGCTCTATTCCAAAAGAAAATGTGGCTTCACTTTCGGGACTAACTATTTACATAACTAATTTACCACGTACTATTTCAGTTGAAAAAATAACTCAGTTATATCGCGTTCGATGGCAGATTGAACTTCGTTTCAAAACGTGGAAATCCCATTTGAAAATTCATCAGATAAAAGACATGAAAATTGAACGTTGGTTATGCCACGTATATTGCCAATGTATTGTCATGCTGTTAAGCATGATAACCACAGGTTATCTTCGAAAAGTTGTTTGGAAAACATTAAATAAATTTATTAGTGAAGATTTAACAATCCGTATGATTTCTAGAATGATAAACCGACTCGTTTTAGAAAGCAAAAAAAGTGCACGAAGCTGGAGTTTGTTCTTTAAGAGTCTTATTCCTACCACAGAAAAATTCAACTTAAAATCCACAAAGCCAGAACGGCACACTTTATTTGTTTGAATAAACTTATAAAAAATCCAAATTAAGGGTAGCTAAGAGCTACTTTATTTTGGGTTTATTTGTTATGCTCTTTTTTTGAACATATCTTATTCTAACCACAAAACACTCATTTGCAATACTAAATATTCGTAAAAAATATTAAG
Source organism: Lysinibacillus sp. UGB7 (assembly GCF_049058285.1). Lineage (NCBI taxonomy): Bacteria > Bacillati > Bacillota > Bacilli > Caryophanales > Bacillaceae > Lysinibacillus > Lysinibacillus sp. UGB7. Next base: position 1,321 of record NZ_JBMGUV010000004.1, on the reverse strand, counting down.
AATATAAAATTTGAACCTTACTATCCTTCTTAAGTACACGGCTATGAGGCGGTGACCTCTGCGGGAAAGCATGAGCGAAAAGACCCCGCAGGAGCGTAGAAACGAGGAGACTGAAGCCATGCCCGCGAAAAGCGTCCGCCGGAAATCAACGGGTTCCTATAGATACTTCTATGTTTAAAAGAAAAAAGCCTATAAAAAAACTTAATTTTTTGAGTTTGTCTACAGTCTAAAACGATTACCCATTTTTATGATTTTTTGATGAATTAGATAATAATCCGTTTTTTTGCGCAACATATGCAGATTTCTAAATAATAGAGGGCAATTACTCAATAGTAAGAAATTAGACGGCAACGTAAATAAATGGTATCATTTCAGAGAGGTACGTACAACTTGAAAAGAAGGAGTGTTTTACTATGAAAACGAATTATGCGAGTATGATTGATCACACGTTATTAAAGGCTGAGGCAACGAAAGAGCAAATTGAAAAACTTTGTGTGGAAGCGAAACAATTCGGCTTTGCATCTGTTTGTGTAAATCCAACATGGGTTAAATACAGCAGTGAGCTTTTACAAAACTCAAATGTCTTAGTTTGTACAGTAATTGGCTTCCCTCTAGGCGCTAATACACCTGCTGTAAAAGCTTTTGAGGCAAAAGATGCGATTGCAAATGGTGCAAAAGAAGTGGACACGGTCATCAATGTTGGCGCGTTAAAGGATAAAAATTTTGACTTTGTACAAGCGGATATTGCTGCAGTAGTAGAAGCTGCGAAAGGCAGTGCGATCGTTAAAGTTATTATCGAAGCATGTCTACTTACGGAAGAGGAAAAAGTAAAAGCATGTGAGCTTGCAGTTGCGGCTGGGGCTGATTACGTAAAAACGTCAACAGGTTTTTCTACAGGTGGAGCAACAGCAGAGGATATTGCATTAATGCGTAAAACAGTTGGTCCAGAACTAGGTGTTAAGGCATCAGGTGGTGTACGTAGCTTAGAAGATATGCAAAATATGATTGATGCAGGGGCAACACGAATCGGTGCAAGTTCAGGTGTAGAAATTATGAATGGATTAATTGCTGATTCAAATTATTAAGATGATTTGCATATGGAAGAAAGGGGTAGTTCATCATGAACTACCCCTTTTAGATGTGCGCCCGGCATGCGTATGAACTATAGGGTGCAAGTCCCGAACCCCGAAGACAGAAGTAGAGGTTAGCCAAGAGCAAGGGTGTCCGTGGCGACGCGGAATCTGAAGGAAGCTGGAGGCAAAACACCGGTCCGAGGAACACGAATCTCATATAAGGCTAGGTATGATTGGATGAGTTTGCA